>JALWWR010000210.1:8414-10647 GCA_026993045.1 Thermodesulfatator sp. | reverse complement strand
CGATAAGGTCCGGGACGAAGTCCAAGCGGCGACAGACCGAGGTCACCGCCCAGGAGAGGGTCCCTCCTTCGCGGCGTTTGACCTCTTCAGGCTCTTCGGTGCGGGAAAAACGGGCTATGGAAAGCCCCAAGGCCTCAGCCCGCTCAAGGAACTCTTCCTGATAACGAATGTTCATGGCAGCCCGCTTTTCAGGATCAAATTGCAGGGCCGAAAGCACGATCCGGGCCACGTGACTTGAAGCCCCGAAGCGAGGGCAGCCTACGGGCCGGGCGGAATTCCCATAGGCCACGATGCGACCCGGAAAGGCCGCCACCTCCTCCACGCTTCGGGCGTATGGCAAGGCATAGGCCAGATTGGTCTGGACCTCTGGAATAAGGGGGCGCACCGGGTAGCGTACAAATCCTTCGACTGCTTCTTCTAGGGCCTCAAGCACCCGCCGCCCCTCCGAAAGGCGTTGGATGAGGATCGCAGGGTCCGGAGAGGGAAGCTCCTGGGCGTTAGCTGCCAAGAGGCCCAAGGTAAGAAACTCCTCGGCCTGGGCCACGGCCTCGAGAAGCGAAAGACCCCGGGCCAGAAACCCCGCTGCCGCCGCGGAAAGAAAACAGCCCGTCCCCCGAAAATTTTGAGGGAGGCGTTTTCGGGAAAAGACGCGGAGATTGTCTCCGTCAAAAAAGAGATCCCGCAGCTCGGGACCTTGGCCATGCCCGCCTTTAAGGAGCACGGCTTGAGGCCCCATGGCCTTCAAGGCTCGCACCGCCTCGGCCTCTTCGCCAGGGGCAATCTTTTTTTGAAGAAAAGCCTCAGCCTCAGGAAGATTGGGGGTAAAAAGGTCCGTCCGAGGGAGAAGTCTTTCCCGGATTAGAGGAAGGGCCTCCTTTTGGGTAAGCTCAAGACCGCTTGAGGCCGAAAGCACCGGGTCAAAGACCACGGCCCCGGAAAACCCTGAAAGGGTCTCAGCTACAGCTGCGGTCGCCTCTTTCCCCCCGAGCATACCGATCTTTACCACCCTGAAGCCCCCCTCTGAAAGCACCGCCGAAAGGGCCTTTTTAAAATAGGCGGCCGGGACGGGTTCCCAAGAGAAGGCCTCTTTTACGGTCTGAACCGTTAAAGCGGAAGGTAGGGCCGCAGCATAAACCCCAAGACTGGCAAGAACCCTCAAGTCCAAGGAAAGCCCGGCGGCCCCGCTGGGATCAAGCCCGGCAATCACTAAAACTCCCATACCTTAAAACCTATCCCATTCCCTTTAACGAGCCAACTTTTTCCTAAACTTGATTCGGGGGTCGAAAAGTTCTAAGGATTATTTACCGATACAGAAGGTGCTGAAGATCCGGTCCAAGAGGTCCTCGGTGGTGACCTCCCCGGTAATTTCTCCCAGGGCTGAAAGGGCCTCCCGCAGTTCGATGGCTAGAAGCTCTGGAAGCGGCTCGGTACCTTTGAGCAGGTCCAAGGCTCGCCTCAGGGCCTTTTGGGCCCGCTCTAAGGCCCCTTTTTGTCTCAGATTGGGGGCGATCTCCGGGGGCTCTCCTGGGCCATGCCCCACCACGGTCTCAAAGACCCTTCGGGAAAGCTCGGCCAGGCCCGCGCCCTCTTTGGCCGAGATAAAGACTAGTTTTTCCGCGGGAAAGACCTCCTTCCAAGTCTCAAGAAGTTCCCTAGGGGCCACATCGATCTTGTTCACCGCCACCAGATGGGGCCGGGACTTAACCTCTTCGTAAAGCAAAAGGTCTTCTCGATCAGGAGGTTCGCTTCCGTCTACCAGAAAGATAACCAGATCCGCCGCGGCCAGCTTCTCCCGGGCCTTGGCCACTCCCAAGGATTCCACCACATCTTCGGTCTTTCGCAGGCCCGCGGTGTCGATGAGCCGAACCGGAAGCCCCCCTATCTGGGCCATTTCTTCGGGCACGTCCCGGGTGGTGGGTGGAATGGGGGTGACGATGGCCCTTTCTTCCCGTAAAAGGGCGTTAAGGAGGCTTGACTTCCCTACGTTAGGCCTTCCAGCCAGCACCACCGCCAGCCCCTCCCGAAAGATCTTGCCCTCCCGAAAACTCTGAAGGAGGCCTGCCAGGGGCTTTAAAAGCTCTTCTTCCAGAGTGCGCTTCATCTCTTCCGGTGCCAGGATCTCTAAGTCTTCTTCGGGAAAATCCACCGCCGCTTCCACCACCGCTAAAAGGGAAAGGAGCCTCTCCCGCAGGGCTTCTATTCTTTGTGAAAGTTTGCCTGAAAGCTGCTCCAA
>JALWWR010000210.1:0-8404 GCA_026993045.1 Thermodesulfatator sp. | reverse complement strand
CCGATTCCCAACGGTCGGGGATGAGTTCCTGGACGGCCTCGGCCTGGGCCAGGTCCAAACGCCCGTTAAGAAAGGCCCGCCGGGTAAACTCCCCGGGTTCGGCCAGCCGGGCCCCAGCCCGCAAGACCAGGTCCAAGATCTTGGTAAGGATCAGGTAGCCGCTATGGGCGTAGATCTCAAGCACGTCCTCCCGGGTATAGGAGTAGGGCTTGCGCATAAGGGCCACCAGGACTTCATCTATGGCCTCTCCGGTCTCAGGATCTACAATATGGCCGTAATAAAGCCGATGGGACTGGTAACCGTCCCTAGGCTTAGCAGGCCGGAAAAGCTGGTGCAAAATGGCCTTCGCCTCCGGCCCGCTTACCTTGATGACCCCAATGGCCCCCGGGCCCGGAGGGGTGGCGATGGCGGCGATGGTGTCTTCGGCCTGAGTGAAACCGGCTTTCATTTTTTGCGGGCAGAGCCCGGATAGACTACCACGTGCCGGCGCTCGCCCTCGCCCGCGCTTCGGGTGTAAACGTCGGACCGGTCCTTTAGGGCCAGGTGCACCACCCGTCTCTCACTGGCCTTCATGGGCGGCAGGGCCACGGGTTTGCGGGTCTTCTTGGCCTTCTCCGCGGCCTCCCGAGCCATCCGGGTCAGGCGCCGCTCCCGTTGCTCCCGGAAACCACTTACATCGATCACGATCTTGGCCCCCATACCCAACCGCCGGGCCACCACCTTGTTCACCAGGAACTCCAGGGCCTCCAAGGCTGTGCCCCCGTTCTGGGTAAAAAGGGCCGCGTCTTCCCCTGAAAGGTTGATTTTCACGTGGTCCGCGGCCATCTCCGCCTGGGGTTCGACCTTGAGTTCCCCGGAAAGGAAGAGCTCCTTTAAAAACATCACCGCCCGGTTGGCCCGTTCTGAAAGGAGTTTCTCTGGCTTTAGTCGAGCCTTGATCCGGGCCTTCTTGGCCCCCAAACCGAAAAGACCCGCCGACCCGTGTTCCAAGATCTCAATCTCCAAATCCTCGGGCAAACAGCCCAAAACCCGACAGGCTTCCTCAATGGCTTGATCTACACTTTTAGCCTCAAACACCCTTTCTTCGGTCATACCCTCACCTCGCTCGATGGATTTTAGAAGTGCTCAACTGCTGCACAATAGAAAGCACATTGTTAACCAACCAATAAAGTACTAACCCCGAAGGGAAGTTGACAAAAAGCACCGTGAAAAACATCGGCATAAGGAGCATCATCTTGGCCTGGGTGGGATCCAAAGAGGTGGGCGAGAGCTTTTGCTGGAGGTACATGGAGACCCCCATGAGAATGGTGAGCACCGGAAGCCCCCCCAGGTAAGGAAGATTAAATCCCAAATAAAGCCGGTCCGGGGCTGAAAGATCGTTAATCCAGAGCATAAAAGGGGCGTGGCGCAGCTCGATGGCCTGAAGGAGCACCTTATAGAGGGCGAAAAAGACCGGAATCTGGATCAGCATGGGAAGACAGCCCGAAAAGGGATTGATCTTGTAGGTTCGGTAAAGTTGCATAAGTTCCTTATTTAAGGTCTGGGGGTCGTCTTTATACTTTTCCCGCAATTTTTTGATGACCGGCTGGAGCTCCTGCATCCTCTTCATGCTTTTGTAGCTAAGGTGATTTAAGGGCCAGAAAAGGACCCGGATCAAAAAGGTCAAGAGAATGATGGCCACCCCGTAGTTACCCACAAAGCGGTGAAAGAACTTGAGACACCAGAGGAGGGGCTTGGCCACCGGGTCAAAGAATCCAAAGTGCAGGGCCTTGGTTAAATGGTAGCCCGCGGCCTTTAAGTTTTCCATTTTTTTAGGGCCAAAATAGGCCTTAAAGGAAAAAGTGCGGGATTCTCCCGGGGGTAGAGAAAATTCGGGCGTCCACAAGATGACCTCGTCCACCTGATCTTTCAAACGCCTAAAAGTAAGACGATAAGAGGCCTCCTCCTCAGGAATCAGGGCCAAAAGGAAATAGGCGTCTTCGTATCCCACCCAAGATACCGGCCCTAGATACTCTTTGAGGTGATCTTTGAGCTTCACTTCCTCCAAGTTCTTTCCGTTGTAATAGGCCGGGCCTTTAAAGACGTACCGGTTAGCCCGGGAAAAGGGGCGGGAGACCAATCTCAAAAGCAAACGGTCCCGAACCTCCTTGGACCCCTTGTTCTGGAGCGTAACTGCAAAGTGAAAAAGATAGTTTTTAGGGGAGAAAGAAAAAGTCTTGGTGATCTGAAGGGGAGATTCCCCCCAGACAAAGTCATAGGTAAGGTCCTTTTGGGCGCCGCGGTAGGGATAGATGGCGGTCTCAGGTTGGCTAGCCAGATAGATCTCAATGGGAAGCCCTTCTTTGGGAGCACTTACTAGCTGGATATAGGGAGAGTCGGGCTTGAGGTTTTGTCTATAGGTCTTAAGTTCAAAGCTCCTGAACCGGGCCCCGGCTTCGGTCAAAAGGGCCTGGAACAAAGAGGTGTCCACCCGAAATTCTTTAAGACTTTCTAAAGGGGGGAGCTTTTTAAGAGTCTCGGGAGGCGCCAGCTCCGAAGGTTTTTTTTCCTTTTCCGGTTTAGTTAAAAGGGGAGCCTTTGGAGACTTTGGGGGAGGGGCTTTGGGGGGTTGATAATGACGAGAAAACCAGGCTTGAAAAGCCAGTAGAATAATCACCGAAAGCACCACTGCGATAAGGGCCCGCTTTTCCATCTAACTAGACCTCCTTTTAGGAACCGGATCGAAGCCTCCAGGATGGAAGGGGTGACAACGAAGTAGCCGCCTTAGGGTAAGCCAACCTCCTCGCCAAGGCCCCCACTCTTTCAAGGCCTCCTCGGCGTAATGGCTGCAACTAGGATAAAAGCGACACACCCCCGGCCACAAAGGGGCCCCTATCCAACGGTAAAGTCGGATAAAGAAGATCAAAAATCGGGACACCTTTTAAAGACCTCCGCCAACTCCTGCGCCAACTCTTCCGGGGAAAGACGGGCCACTTCCCGGCGAGGAATAAAGACCAGATCACAACCGGGAGGAAAGATCTCTTTGTGTCGCCGAAAGGCCTCTCTTAAGACCCTTTTGATCCGGTTTCGCACCACCGCTGGCCCTACCTTTTTGGAGACTGCAAAACCTATCCGACGCCACGGGAGACCGTTGGGGGCGTAAACCACCCGCAAGTAAGACAGATCAATCCTTCGGCCTTCTCGAAAGACCCGCTCGAAGTCCCGTTTTCTTGAAAGTCGCTCAACCCTAGAAAGCCCGTAAGATTTCAACTTAAACGGTAAGCCGCCAACGACCTTTACGGCGACGGTTTTTCAGGATCCGTCTTCCAGAGCGGCTGCTCATCCGAGCTCGGAACCCGTGGCATCGCTTCCGTTTGATCCGACTGGGTTGATAAGTCCTTTTCATTTCCGCCTCCGCGATTAAAATGCAGGAGAAAAATTTCGCCTTAAATAAAACCGGTGCCCCTGAAGATGTCAACGTCGAGGTTTCTTTCCCGAATCCTGGAGGCCAAAAAAGAAGAGATCGAGGCCCGCAAGAGGCGCGGGCTCTTTTTCCGGCCCTTCTGGGAGGCCCCCCGGCGGGACTTCGCCGGAGCCTTAAAGCGCCCCGGGCTTACCGTGATCGCAGAGGTAAAAAGGGCCTCGCCCTCCAAGGGCCTGCTGGCTCCAGACTTCGACCCTTTGAAACTCTCGCGGGCTTATGTACAAGGCGGAGCCGGGGCCATCTCCGTGATCACCGACGAACCCTTCTTTCAAGGTTCGCTTGAGTATCTGGCGGCGATAAGGTCCGCGGTAGATCTTCCCTTGCTCCGTAAGGACTTCATTTTGGACCCGGTACAGATCGAAGAGGCCCGGGGCTTTGGAGCCGACGCCGTGCTTCTTATCGTGGCTGCCTTAAGCCCGGAGGACCTGCGTGAACTTTTAGCCTACACCCACCGTCTCGGACTTGCGGCCCTGGTGGAGGTCCACAACCAAGAGGAATTGGAAACCGCGGTCTCAGTCGGGGCCGAGATCATCGGCATAAACAATCGCAACCTCCACACCTTTGAGGTCTCGGTGGAGACTACCCTGCGTCTCCTCCCCCACATTCCCAAGGATCGGATAGTGGTCTCCGAAAGTGGGCTTTCAGAAGCCGGAACCTTAAAGAGGCTCTCGGAGGCGGGGGTGGAGGCGGTCCTCATCGGCGAGGCCCTGGTGAAGAGCCCTGATCCCGCCGCCCTCCTCCAAAATTGGCGAACAGTTTAAACCCAGAGCCTTCGGTCTTACGCTAAAAGCTCAGCTCCCCCTTATCTCTCTTTGAAACGAGACGAAACCTTTGAAAAACTCTCTTCCTCTGTCCTTCTCAGAGGGAAGAGGATAAAATAGGCCGTTTTGAAAAGTCCCGTAACATCTACATTTCATGGGTTGACGAAAAATGAAGCGAAGTATACCCTCTCTTAAAAGAAAAAAAAGCCAAAAAGGAGATTGAAATAAAATTTTTTATGTTTACCTCGCTTCAACGTCGCATTCTGGCTCTTTACGGCTTATCCCTTTTTATTGTGGCTCTAGCATCGGGGTTTCTTGGTTGGAATTTCATCCGCCAACTCCTCTGGCATCAGGCTGTACTCCAGCTTCAGAGCGCTTTTTATGACTTAAGGCAGAGCGTGCGGGAAGCGGACTTCCGTTACCGCTTAAGCCTTCTTCAAGGGGTATCACAAACCGAAGCCCGGCTTTTGGCCTTAAACGGACTCACTTCCAAAGTTAAGGAGATCCTTTCCGGAAGCCCGTGGCTCTGGGAAATCCGCGACCACGGGACTGTTCTTGCGAGTTCCCATCCTCTTCCCAAAAGAGGCCTTTCCCCGCTTTATCGCGTCCTTAAAGATCCGGAGCTCAAAGTGGAGCTGGCTCTGGCTTACAATCCCGAAATCCTCCGACGTTTTTTACAAGGCTATCTCCATGCTTACTGGGTAAGCATGTTAATGCTTTACCTTCTTCTCCTGGCCATACTCTATTTAGCCTACCGGGCCTGGTTCAGAAGACCTCTTCACCAAGTAGTCAAAGCCCTTGAAACTGGGAAGGAGATCGCTCCGGTGGGCTTGAAAGAGATCGATCTTTTAGTGGAAAAGATACAGGAATCTCTTAAACGAGAGCGAGAGTTTACGCAGAGGCTGGCCTTTTCGGAGAAAATGACCGCCCTGGGTACCCTGGCCGGAGGCTACGCCCACGAATTCAACAACCTCCTTCAAATGATTTCGGGGTATCTGCAATTGGCCCAAAGGTTTTTACGAGAAGGCTCCACGGAAAAGGCCCTTGAGAGACTGGAGCGGGCCGAAAAAGCGGTCCTCAAAGGCTCGGAACTCTCTTCCCGGATCCTGCGACTAGCCCGCTCTAAAAAAACCGAAAAGGCCTGGAGCGAAGTGGGAAGCATTCTTACTTCCACCCTTACCATCCTGGAAAAGGCCTTTCCAAAGCACCTTCGCCTGGAGGTGGAAGCGGAGAAAAATCTCTGGGTACCTCTTTCGGAGGAGGCCTTACAGGAAATCATAATGAACCTTACCATAAACGCTAGAGACGCTTTGGCCCAAAAAGAGAAGGGCCTCATTAAGATTCGGGCGGCGAAGAAAAACGGCTGGGTTCGTCTGGAGGTGGAAGACAATGGCCCCGGGATCCCGGAGGAGATACGTTCCCGTATCTTTGAGCCCTTTTTCACCACCAAAAAGGTGGGCGAAGGCACCGGGCTTGGGCTTTATCTCGTTCACCAGATAGTCACCGGGGCTGGAGGAAAGATCGAGGTGGAAAGCACTCCCGGGGAGGGGACCCGTTTTATCCTTTGGCTGCCTCGGGCTGAGCCGGAGAAGGTCTCCGAAAAGAGTTCGAAAAGGACGTCCCCCACCCATCTTTCTGGGAAACGGATTTTGGTAGTGGATGACGAAAGCGAGATCCGGGAAAGTTTCGCCGAACTCCTACAACTCCTCGGCCTTAAGGCTGAAACCGCCTCCTCGGCCGAAGAGGCCTTAAAAAAATGCCGCCATGGTTCCTACGATCTTCTCTTGGTGGACCTCCTTATGCCTGGAAAAGACGGCCTTTGGCTCATCCGGCAAATCGAAAAGGAACCCTCAAGGCCCAAGATTGTGGTGATCACCGGTTATACGCAATCTTTAGACGAAGAGCTTGAAGAAAAGAAAAAACAGGGAATCGTGCAGGGGATCCTTTATAAACCCACAGATTTCAAAAAGATCGAAGCCCTCCTAACGGAGGTCTTTAGATGAAAAAACTTCTTCTGGCCCTGTGGGTCTTTTCCCTCTCGGCAACACCTTTGCAGGCGGAATATTACACCTTGGCCTTAAAAGAATGGCGGCTGGCCAAAGCCGCGGCTCAGTTTACAGAACCCATTGAAGAAGCGGCCTGGCCCACCACCGTCATCACGGAGGAAGAAAGAAGGCGGTGGGGCTGGTTCAACCTTCGGGACCTTCTAGAGTACCAACCTTCCTTTTACCTTATCCAGGACATGAACGAAAGGGTGGTGGCCCATAGAGGCTTCTACCGCACCATAACCTCGGAACTCCTTTTCTTAGAAGATTACATAAAACTCAATCTCCCAGAGTTTCAAAACCTGACTCTGGACCGGACCTATTCTCTGGCCGGGGTCTCTCGGGTGGAGATCATGCGGGGGCCCGGGGCCAGTCTTTATGGAGACGCAGCCTTCACTGGAGTGGTACGCCTGGAAAGAAAGGCTCTCTTACCGGGTCTCTTGCGGGTAGGAATAGGTAGCTATGACGGAGAGGAGGCGGACCTGGGCCTTGATTGTAATTTTTCTTCTTTAGGCAAACTCCGACTCCTTTTCCACTACGCCGATGATCCCGGGGAGATCTATCACAGCCCAGAAGGGAATTTCCGGCTCCATCCCCGACCCCAAAACTATTCCTGGCAAATTCGCTCTTTTTGGGAGCCGTTTGAGGCCTTCTGGTTCCACTTCTACTCCCGCTACGACACCCCTCGCTCCCAAAGCGGAAGCCCCCTTTCGGCCCTTGATCGGAAACCTTTTGGTTCCTTCGAGAAGGTCTGGCAAGATATCCTAGGGTTTAAATGGGAGAAAGAGTGGAAGGGCTGGCGCCTGGTCTTGAAACCCTACTGGCGTTACTTCAAGTCCCACACTCCTCAGGTACGCTCTACCCACGCCGAGGGGGCTTTTCTGGCCTTGGATATCGAGCTCCTGGCCCGAGCTTACGGACTTTCCGGAGAATTTTATCGGAAGCACCGCCAGGGGACCTTCCTTTGGGGCTTTTCTTTAGAAGAAGAGGATTACGAACAAAGTTACATTCGTACCTTTAATGGCACTGATTTGGGGGCTATCGGGCATCCCTCAAAGAGCGAATCCCACTGGAGCCTTTTTGCCCAGGAGAAATTAACCCTAGGGGAAAATTGGATTTTCAATCTCGGAGGCCGTTACGATCACTACGAGAGTTTCGGAGGAGAGTTTTCGCCCCGGGCCTCTCTCATCTGGAAAGGGCGTCCGAGTTTCACCTTTTCGGCCACCTGGGGACGGAGTTTTCAGGCCCCAGTCTATTTTTACCGTCAGAGAAATCGCCTTTCAGGCTACGGGGCCGCAAGCGAGCTTGAGGCCGAAAAACTTGAAACTCTAAGTCTGGATCTTTACTATCACCCAAGTCCGCGCTATGAAGGGCGGATTACCTGGTTTTGGGAGAAAGGAAACGATCTCTTGGTCTACAACGCCCGCGAACGCGTCTATCAGAATGCGGGAAAAATTCGTCTGTGGGGCCTTGAGGTCGATAGCCGCTATTCTACAGAATCCCTTATGGCTTTCCTCAACTACAGCTTTTATCAGGTCACCGAAAGCGACGGGGCCCCAGCCCAGGGAACGCGGGTGTTCTATCTTCCCCGCTGGATGCTAAAGGGCGGGGTGAGCGCGAGACTTCGCCCCGGCCTTTACCTTTCGCCCCAGTTCCGGTGGTACGGCCGAGCTCGTGGAAGAGAGGGGTGGCTTTCCCCTTATCTCCTCTGGGATCTCCACCTGCTTCTGGGCTATCGATCCTGGTCTTTCTCCTTTAAAATAGAAAATCTTTTCGACAAACATTATTGGCGGGGGGGCACGGTTCCCCCGGCACCCTGGCCGGGGCGAACTTTCTGGCTGCGCCTGGAGAAAAGATTTTAGGAGGGGGCGTTTTTTTTTGAGAAGAAAGACCCAGACGCGAAGAAGGCGGGAGCTTTTTTCCAAAGTATTTCCTCCTCTCGGGGAGGCGGGGCAGGGAGGCCAGTTTTTCAAGATCCTCGCTCTGATGGTCTTTCTGCTTTTAGGAGGCTTTTTGGTCTCAGTCCAAGCCGCAGAGCTGGGAATCCTTTCCGATCCGGAGTTTGAAACCTTAAGCCGCAAACTTTCCGAAAGACTTAAGGCCGAAAGGGTGAGGGGGCTCGATGGAGTCTGCGG
>JALWWR010000209.1 GCA_026993045.1 Thermodesulfatator sp. | reverse complement strand
CCTTAAGAGACTACGAAGTTAAGGAGCCTGCCTGGGACATAAATTACCTTCCGCACGGTCTTTCCTTCAAGATGTCTTTTGATCTTGGGAGACTGAAGGGCCTGGGCCTTGATCTCTTCTTCGGTTAGGTCGCGAGGAACCCGGAGCTGGTCCCGCACCTTGCCATTCACCTGTAACACGATAGTAATCTCCTCTTCTTGGGCCGCCTTTTCATCCCAAGAAGGCCAAGAGGCCCTGGCCACTAGATCCCTTTCCCCCAAGGCCTGCCACAGCTCTTCGGCCAAGTGAGGAGTCATAGGAGAGAGAAGCAGCACCAGAGAACGCAGGGTCTCTTTAAGCACTGGGAAAAAGAAGGGCGTCTCTGGGGAGGCCTTTTTAAGGGTGTCTTCGAGAAAATTGGTAAGTTCCATAATAGCCGCAATGGCGGTGTTGAAATGCAAACGTTCCTCTAAGTCTTGGGTGACCTTTCGGAGGGTTTGATGGGTCTTGCGGCGCAGGGCCTTGAGCTCCGGAGAAAGCTCCTCCCCGGAGCCGCTATAAGGGCTTTCTCCCTTAAGCTTTGGGCTCCAATCGGTAACCAATTTATGCACCCGTTTCAAAAACCGGTAGGCCCCCTCGATGCCTTGATCGCTCCACTCCAGGTCCCTTTCCGGAGGAGCGGCAAAGAGCATAAAAAGCCGCACCGTATCTGCCCCATAACGTTTTATCATCACATCTGGGTCCACCACGTTACATTTGCTTTTGGACATCTTTTCCGAAGGCCCCACGGTTACCGGAAGGCCGCAACCTTCTTTAAGACAGGTCTTAGCCTCTGAGACCTCTTCGGGATAAAGCCACCCGTGTTGAGGGCAACGATAGGTCTCTTTAATCACCATGCCCTGGGTAAGCAGACGCTCAAAAGGCTCGTCCAGCTTCAGATAACCCAGATCTCGCAAGACTTTGGTAAAGAAGCGGGCGTAAAGGAGATGCAAAATGGCGTGCTCCACCCCTCCGATATATTGGTCCACCGGAAGCCAGTAATGGACCCGGTCTCGATTTAAAGGCTCCTGAGCCTCAGGGCAGGCAAAACGGGCAAAATACCAGGAAGATTCCACAAAGGTATCAAAGGTGTCCGTCTCCCGGCGGGCGGGTTTTCCGCATCGAGGGCAGCTCGTCTTCACAAAACTTTCAAGTTCAGGCAGAGGGGAACGGCCGGCGGAATCCGGCCGGGCGTTTAAGGGAAGCTTGACCGGTAAGTTCTCGGGTCTTTCAGGCACAATCCCACAGTCGTCGCAATAGACCACCGGGATGGGGCAGCCCCAATAACGCTGCCGAGAAACCCCCCAGTCCCGCAAACGGTAGGTTATCCGCCGCCGTCCCAGACCGGTTTTCTCGAGGTGCTCCACCACCGCCTTCTTCCCTTCCTCGCTGGGAAGACCGCTAAAGGGCCCGGAGTTTACCATGACCCCCGGGGCCTCGTAGGCCTCTTCCAGACTCTCAGGGTCCAAGTCTTGGCCTTCGGGTTGGATGACTACCTTTATAGGAAGACCGTATTTGCGGGCAAACTCAAAGTCTCTTTGATCATGGGCTGGAACGGCCATGACCGCCCCGGTCCCATATTCCATAAGGACAAAATTGGCCGCAAAAATGGGCACCCTCTCCTGGGTCAAGGGATGAAGGGCGTAAGCCTCGAGAAAGAGCCCTTCTTTTTCCGCCACCCCTTCCTCGATCTCTCGTTGGGCACGACGGGCCTTTTCCCGAAAGACCCTAAGTTTTTCCGCCAGCCCGGCCCGTTGAGCCAGTTTCTCAGCCAAGGGATGCTCAGGAGAAAGGGACACGAAGGTCACCCCATAAAGGGTGTCTGGACGGGTGGTAAAAACTAGGATCTTTTCTTCTAAGCCTTCTATAGGAAACTCGATCTCTGCCCCTTCACTTTTCCCGATCCAGTTCCTCTGCATGATAAGGACTTTCTCCGGCCATTTCCCCCGCAGTTTTTCCAGATCGGCCAAAAGCTCTTCGGCGTAGGACGTGATCTTGAAAAACCATCCCTCCCTTTCTTCTTGGACCACCTCGGTGCCGCAGCGCCAACAAGCCCCTTCTTCCACCTGTTCGTTGGCTAAAACGGTATGACAGCTAGGACACCAGTTGACCAAGGTCTTTTTGCGATAAGCCAAGCCCCTCTCAAGCATTTGAATGAAAAAGAGCTGCTCATGACGGTAGTATTCGTGATCGCAGGTGGCAAATTCTCGGCTCCAGTCGTAACTAAAGCCCAAGCGCCGGAGCTGACGGCGCATATAAGCGATATTGTCATAAGTCCAGTCCGCCGGGTGGACTCCGTGTTTCAAGGCGGCGTTTTCAGCGGGAAGCCCAAAGGCGTCCCAACCCATGGGGTGAAGAACGTTGAAACCCCGCATCCTTTTGTAACGGGCGATAACGTCCCCAATAGTATAGTTGCGGACGTGCCCCATATGGATGCGGCCAGAAGGGTAAGGGAACATCTCCAAGACGTAATACTTAGGCTTTTCCGGGGTCTCTTTAGCCCGAAAGACCTCCTTTTCTTCCCAAACCCTTTGCCATTTGGTCTCAATTTCTTCCGGAACGTAGGCCACCCCTGTCACCTCCCCAGAGTCTTTATGTTTTCGGCCACCGCTTGGGCAAACTCCGAACATTTCACCTCTTGAGCCCCTTCTATCTGGCGGGCTAAATCATAAGTTACTACCTTTTGCTGGACCGTGCGGGCAATGCCTTCCCAGATCAAACCAGCGGCCTCCTCCCAGCCTAGATACTCGAGCATCATCATACCGGAAAGGATAAGAGAGCTGGGATTGACCTTGTCCTGGCCGGCATACTTGGGGGCTGAACCGTGCGTGGCTTCAAAGACCGCGTATCCGTCGCCGATGTTTCCCCCAGGGGCCATCCCCAAGCCCCCGACCTGGGCCGCCAGGGCATCAGACATATAATCGCCGTTAAGATTGGGCATGGCCAGCACGCTATATTCTTCTGGTCTAAGAAGGGCCCATTGGAACATGGCGTCAGCAATGCGGTCTTTGATGACTACCACCCCTTGAGGGACTCCCTCGGGATAGCGCTCGGCGACTTCAGCTTCGGCCACGGTCTGCTCCAGAAACTCCTCCCGAGCTAGTTCGTAGCCCCATTTGGCGAAGGCCCCTTCGGTAAACTTCATAATGTTTCCTTTATGGACCAGAGTGACGCTGGGTTTCCCGCGGGCCAAGGCGTATTGGATGGCCTTACGGACCAAACGCTGAGTCCCAAACCGGCTGATGGGTTTGATTCCAATCCCGGAATCCTCCCGAATCTCCTTTCCGAACTCTTCCCGGATGAACTCAATGAGTCTCAAGGCCTCTTTGGAGCCGGCCTCCCACTCGATTCCGGCGTAAACGTCCTCGGTGTTTTCCCGAAAGACCACCATGTCGACTTTTTGCGGGTGCTTGACCGGACTGGGACTCCCTGGGATCCAACGCACCGGACGCACACAGGCGTAAAGATCGAGGACCTGCCGGATGGTCACGTTAAGACTCCGGATGCCGCCTCCCACTGGAGTTGTTAAGGGCCCTTTGATGGCCACTACGTGTTCCCGAATGGCCTTTAAAGTCTCTTCTGGAAGATAGGAGCCGGTGGCCTCCTTGGCCTTCTCCCCAGCCAAGACTTCTTTCCAATGAATCCGACGCCGGCCCTGATAAGCGGTCTCCACCGCCGTATCTAAGACCCTTTTCATGGCCGGCGTAATGTCCACCCCAATACCATCTCCCTCGATGTAAGGAATAATGGGCTCGTCAGGCACCGAAAGCGTACCATCGGGTTTAAGTTGGATCTTTTCCGCCATGGTCTCCTCCACCAATTTTTTGGCTAAGCCTTACCTTAAAAAGGGAAAATTACAAGAGACCTCTTTAATCCTTACACCTTATCGCCGACTTTACGGCGAAAGCCCTTTCTATACGAGAATTTTTTCTCCGAGCTCCTTTACGTCCCCAAAGGCCAAGGCTAAACTTGGAGCGTGAAAAATTTTATTAAACTTTTGGAGGCCTATCTAGAGTATTGGAAACTTTTAGGAGTTGATCGTTTGCCCGCTTATCCCGAACTCAAAAATTTTCTGGCCTTAGACCCCTTGGTGCCCGAAACCTTGGAAGAACTTGAAAAGAAGATCAAGGCGTGTCGCAAATGCCCTTTGCACCGTACCCGAACTCAGGCCGTTCCTGGAGAAGGCCCTTGTCCTTGTCAAATTATGATTGTAGGCGAGGCCCCAGGACGAGAAGAAGACTTGGAAGGCCGTCCTTTTGTGGGACAAGCCGGAAGACTCCTAGAAAAGATGCTGGCCTCCATTGGCCTTTCCCGGGAAAAGGTTTATATCACCAACGTGGTCAAGTGTCGTCCTCCAGGAAATCGGACCCCGGATGAAGAAGAAATGAAGGCCTGTCGGCCTTATTTAGCCCGTCAAATCCGTCTGGTAAAACCCCGTTTTATTTTGGCCTTGGGAGCGGTGGCCTCTCACAGTCTGCTTCTTTCCCGCGAGCCCCTTTCAAAACTCCGGGGCCGAATCCACCAACTGGAAGACATACAGGTGGTCTCTTCTTACCACCCTGCTTATCTCTTGCGAAATCCCCGGGCCAAAAGGGCAGCCTGGGAGGACTTACAACTTTTCAAGAGTCTTTGGGCTTCCCCATGAAAAAACTCCTGTTAATCCTGGCTATCTGGTGGGGACTTCCAAGCCTAACCTTAGGGGCCCAGGTCCTGTGGGTTACCATTGATGAAGCCATCACTCCCGTTACCGCCAACTTCTTGCTCCAAACCCTAGACACCGCCCAAAGGGAAGCCTTTGAGGCCGTGATCTGGCAGTTAGACACCCCTGGGGGCCTGGTGGAATCTACCCGCCAGATCGTTAAGGCCATGTTGGCCTCCAAGGTGCCCATCGTGGTGTACGTGGCTCCCGCCGGGGCCCGGGCCGCCTCAGCCGGCACCTTCCTGGTGCTGGCAGCCCACGTGGCCGCCATGGCTCCTGGCACCCATCTGGGGGCGGCCCATCCAGTAACTCTCACCGGAGGCAAGATGGACCCCAAAACCCTAGAGAAGATCGAAAACGATCTTGCAGCCTGGGCCCGGAGCTTGGCCAAGTTGCGGAGGCGCAACCTCAAGTTCGCCGAAAAAGCGGTCACCAAGAGCCGAACTTTGACTGCCGAGGAAGCCCTCAAGAAAGGGGTTGTAGATCTCATGGCCTCCAGCGCCCAAGAACTCCTAGCCCAACTAGAAGGCCGAAAAGTGCCACTCAAAGGTCAAACCCGAACCCTCCACACCCAAGGGGCCACCCTGGTCTTTTTTAAAGAGGATCTCAAGACCAAGGTCCTGCGGTTTTTGGCCCACCCCCAGATAGCCTATTTTCTTCTCATGTTGGGCCTGGCGGGGCTTTACTTCGAGCTTTCACACCCAGGAGCCATCTTCCCAGGAGTACTGGGAGCCATGTGTTTGATCTTGGCCCTCTTCGCCTTGCATGTCCTTCCGGTAAACTATGCCGGCCTCATCCTTATCCTCCTTTCGGGACTCCTTTACTTCTTAGAGATCAAGATCACCAGTTACGGCCTTTTAGCCCTGGCAGCCACCATCTGTCTCTTTCTGGGTTCTCTGATGCTTTTTGGGAAAAACCCTCCAGCCCTGGCCTTGCCTTACAGTTTCCTTATTCCGGTGGTCACGGTCATTACTTTGTTTTTCCTGGTCTTGACTTATCTGGCCGCTAAGGCCCTTCGCCGCCAGCCGGTCTCCGGACCGGAAGGTCTGATAGGCCTTGAAGGGCGCACCTTGAGCCTCGTTACCCCTAAAGGGGGCCAAGTCTTTGTCCAAGGTGAGATCTGGCAGGCTTTCGCTGAAAGCCCTATCCCTCCCCACACCCCGATCAAGGTAGTGTCTCAAAAGGGCCTAACCCTTAAAGTGGAGCCTCTGACTTCCAGCACTTCCCAAACGGAGGAGAGACCATGAGTGACCTCATTCGATTCGGAGTCTCTATTCCGGCCTCTTTGCTAAAAAAATTTGACCAATATCTCAAGCGTAAACACTATTCCAACCGTTCGGAGGCCATCCGAGATCTTATTCGGGAAAGATTAGTAGAAGAAGAATGGCGAGAAACTCAAAAAGAGGTGGTGGGAACCATCACTTATGTCTATGATCATCACAAAAGGGAACTAACGGATCGTCTCATTGATCTGCAACACGCATATTATCTCAATATCATATCCGCGCAGCATATCCATTTAGACCATGATCATTGCCTAGAGGTGGTGATAGTAAAGGGGGGAGCGGGCCAAATCCGAGAGTTAAGCGACCGTATTAAGGCCCTAAAAGGCATTTTACATTGCAGCCTCTCTATGACCACCACCGGAAAAGACTTGAGCTAAGAGGGCAAAAGGTCTCCGGGTTTTAGAGGATGCCCTTTAAGGAACTCCTTTACCGGAAGACGTCTTTTGCCTTCTAGCTGGAGTTCTCTTACCAAGAGGAGCCCTTTTCCGGTAGTTATTACCAAGCCCTCTTCCCGGAGTTCTTTTATCTGCCCCACCGGTTTCAGAGAGTCTCCCTCTAAAACCTTGGGACGAAAGAGTTTCAGTCTTTTCCCCTGCCAAAAGGTATAGGCCCCAGGTTTGGGATCTAAAGCCCGGATAAGGCCGGCGAGCTCGCTGGCCGGGCGAGAAAAGTCCAGCTTGGCCATATCTTTTTCAAGAGGCGGGGCGTAGCTTGCCCCTTCCTCAGACTGGGGGCAGGGTTCAAGTCGGTTTTCCTTGCTCAAGGCCAGGGCCTCTACGATGGCTTCTGCTCCCAACTGGGCTAGCCGTTGGGAAAGTTCGCCAAAGGTCTCTTCCTCCCCAATCTCGGTCTTCTTTTTTAAGAGTATGGGGCCGGTATCCAGCCCCTCATCCATCAGCATGATAGTGACCCCGGTCTCCTTTTCCCCCTTTATTAAGGCCCAATGGATGGGGGCCGCGCCTCGATATTGGGGAAGAAGGGAAGCGTGGATATTCCAACACCCGTAACGGGGCAGCTCCAAAATTTCGCGGGGGATGATCTTCCCGTAAGCCGCCACCACTATCAAGTCGGGGCAGAAACTTCGCAGACGCTCCAAGAAAGTGGGATCTTTAAGTTTCTGAGGTTCTAAGACAGGGATCCCAGCGGCCAAGGCCACCTCTTTCACTGGGGAAGGCCGAATTTTTTGGCCCCGGCCCCGGGGCCGATCCGGCTGAGTGACCACCGCCACCACCTCTTCGGTATCCATCAAGGCTTTGAGGGCCGGAACCGCAAATTCCGGAGTTCCCATGAAGACTATTCGGTAACGCACCTCCACCCCCCTTGCCAGCTCTCTTTAGTGTTTTACCGCCGTTCCTTTTTTAAATACTAGCTCTCCCACCTTTTCGTCATAGTCTACCACAATGTGGTCCCCTTCCATAAATTCTCCGGCCAGAAGTTTGATGGCCAAAGGATCCTCAATGTAACGCTGGATAGCCCGACGTAGAGGACGGGCCCCATAGACCGGATCATAGCCCACATTGGCCAGCCACTCCCGGGCCTTTTCCGTAAGTTCCAAGCTCAGGTGTTTTTCGCTCAACCGGGCTTGGAGATAGCGCAACTGGATGTCCACAATGCGCATCAACTCTTCCCGGCCCAAGCGGTTAAAGATGATGATCTCATCTATCCGGTTTAGAAACTCGGGACGGAATTGAGCTCGTAAGGCCTCCATCACCCGCCGCTCCATCTCCTGCCGCTCCTCACCGATCTCCTGGATCCACTGGCTGCCGATGTTAGAGGTCATGATGATAATGGTGTTGCGGAAATCCACCGTGCGGCCCTTGCCGTCTGTAAGACGCCCGTCATCCAGAATCTGAAGCAAGATATTAAAGACGTCGGGATGGGCCTTTTCGATCTCATCAAAAAGGACCACCGAGTAAGGCCGCCGTCTTACAGCTTCGGTAAGCTGCCCTCCTTCCTCATAACCCACATATCCCGGAGGAGCGCCGATCAACCGGGCCACCGAGTGTTTCTCCATGTATTCCGTCATATCAATCCGGATCATGGCCTCTTCGGTATCAAACATGAACTCCGCCAGGGCCTTGGCCAGTTCGGTTTTACCCACTCCAGTGGGCCCAAGGAACATAAAAGATCCGATAGGACGATTAGGATCCTTCAAACCGGCCCGGGCCCGACGCACGGCGTTGGCGATGGCGGCGATGGCATGGTCCTGCCCCACGACCCGCTGTTTGAGACGTTCTTCCATCTTAAGGAGTTTCTCCCTCTCAGACTCTAGCAGCCGGGCCACCGGGATCCCGGTCCATTTGGCGATGATCTGGGCCACGTCTTCTGCGTCTACCTCCTCTTTTAAAAACCGGTGTTCCTTTTGGATTTCAGCCAGACGCTGGTTTTCGGCCTCAAGCTCCTTTTCAAGCTGAGGGATTCTTCCGTAAATGATCTCCGCTACCTTGTTGAGGTCCCCTTGCCGTTCAGCCTGCTGAGCTTCAATCCGCAGCTGGTCTATCTTCTCCTTGAGATCCCGAATCTTCTTGATGACCTCTCGTTCTTCTTGCCAATGTTTTTTCATATCCGCGGCCTTGGCCCGCAACTCTTCCAGCTGCGACTCTATCTTCTGCAACCGCTCCCGGGCCTTGGGATCCGTCTCCTTCTCAAGGGCCACCTTTTCAATCTCTAACTGCTTAATCTTGCGTTCTACCTCGTCGATCTCGGTGGGCATGGAATCGATCTCAATCCGCAATTTGGCCGCCGCCTCGTCGATAAGGTCGATGGCCTTGTCTGGGAGGTAACGATCGGTGATATACCGGTGAGAAAGGGTAACCGCCGCTATGATGGCACTGTCGGTAATGCGAACTCCGTGGTGGACCTCGTATTTTTCTTTAAGTCCGCGGAGGATAGCGATGGCCTCTTCCACCGAAGGCTCTTCCACCAAAACCGGCTGGAAACGACGCTCCAGGGCGGGATCCTTTTCGATGTGTTTCCGATACTCATCAAGAGTGGTGGCACCGATACAGTGGAGCTCTCCCCGGGCCAGGGCCGATTTGAGCATGTTGGCGGCATCCATGGCCCCTTCCGCGGCCCCAGCCCCCACCAAGGTGTGGATCTCATCGATAAAAAGGATGATCTCACCTTCGCTGGCCTGAATTTCCTTTAATACCGCCTTCAAACGCTCTTCAAACTCTCCTCGGAATTTAGTCCCAGCGATAAGGGCTCCTAGATCCAGCTGCACCAAACGTTTATTTTTCAAAGGATCTGGCACATCTCCCGAGACGATCCTTTGGGCCAGGCCCTCCACAATAGCGGTTTTCCCAACCCCCGGCTCTCCCACCAAGACCGGATTGTTTTTAGTGCGCCGAGAGAGGATCTGAATTACCCGCCGGATCTCTTCATCTCGTCCGATTACCGGATCGAGCTTTCCAGCCCGAGCCAGGGCCGTAAGGTCCCGTCCAAATTTTTCAAGGGCCTGGTACTTGTCTTCAGGGTTCTGATCCGTAATTCGTTGACCTTTGCGAATCTGCTTGATGACCTCCAGCAGATTATCTTTGGTCACCCCGCGGTTTTGAAGGATTCGCGCCGCCTGGGTGTGGGTCTCCAAGATGGAAAGTAGAAGATGTTCGGTGGAGATATATTCGTCTCGCATCTCCCGGGCCAAGCGTTCCGCCCGATCTAGCACCTGCTTCAGGGTCATGGAGAGATAAACCTGGAATCCTGTACCTGAGACCTGCGGCAACTGGTCCAGATACTCGTCTAGATCGGAAGACACCAAGCGGTTGTTAACTCCCAAGCGTTCAAGGAGCATGGGGACCAAGCCCCCTTCCTGCTCCACTAAGGCCTTTAACAAGTGTTCCGTCTCAAGTTGCTGATGTCCACGCCCCTCAGCTATCCGCTGTGCCTCTTGCAGGGCGTCTTGGGCCTTGAAAGTAAATCTATCGAGCCGCATCTAGCCAACCTCCTTTTAAGTTTCTAATCTCTAGATCCGAAAAGTAAGGTAAGAACGCCCCTTAGGCTGTCAAGGAAAATTCTTTCGGAAATTCTTTCCGTAGGGGAAAATTTTTCCTCCTGAAAGGTCAGCCTTTCCGGCGCTAAAGCCGCTATTATCAAGGAACAGACAGTCTAAACTCTGGCACAGCCTTTGCTTTCCATCCCTACGCCATGAAGATAGGGCTCTGGGATAGCTTAAACTTTCTCGAGATTTTGGGACAAGGCCCAAATTGGAATCTCTCAAACTTAAACTTTCTAGACCTCTTTGAGCAAATATTTCAAGCTTGGTCCGCCTCTAACGAAAACGAAAAAGAAAATCTTTCAGAAAATCCTACCCAATCTTTTAAAGAACCGATCTTTTTGGAACTACTTTTTCAAGGTCTTAATAATAAAGAAAGCTATAAAGATAACGATTCTACTGAACAAAAAGAGACTCCACTAAAAGACAACTTATTGCTTTTTTTGAACTTAGAGTTGCCAGAAAAACTAGGAAAATCTAAACAGGTTATCCTTGAAAACGATATCCAAACTCAAAGTAACCTCTATAATAACAGTGAAAACAACGAAAAAGATAAAGAAAAGAGAAGAGAGATCGAAAGGGTTACGGCTTATGCGAGGATAAAAACGATAGCAAAGATGCCGGAAGAGAGACTTGAGGCTTTGAAAAATGCCGGACTTACGAGAATTCACATGGGGCTTGAG
>JALWWR010000208.1 GCA_026993045.1 Thermodesulfatator sp. | reverse complement strand
CCCGGTAAAAGAGCCCACCCTGATAACCGGCCCCCACGGCGTCAAAAAAATACCGCACCACCCGCTGCACGCCCTCAAAGAGCTTTTTCCCCTTGGTGGCCCCGAGGGAAAGAAAGATCCCGTAGCGTTCTCCCTCTGGGAGGTTTTTCAGCACATATTTTCGTACCCAGAGGGCCTGGGAACGCTCCACCAGGGCCTGGGTCCTGGCCGTTACATTGTAAAAAAAGATGGGCGAGGCCAGGACGATTACCTCGGAGTCCAGAAGCTCGGCATAGACCGGGGTGAGGTCGTCCTCAAGCACGCACTCCCCGGTCTTATCGCAGCCCCCGCACTCGATACAGCCCTGAAAATCCAGGCGATAGAGGTCGTAGCGGCGCACCTCGGCTCCGGCCTCCTCGGCCCCTCGCACAAAGGCCGAAAGCAAAAGATCGGTGTTTCCCCCGAACCGCGGACTTCCCTGGAAGGCAAGAATTTTCACCGGGAAAACCTCCTAAAGCAGACCGAAGTTCCGCAACACCTCCGCAAGCCTCCGGTCCTCCCGCGCCAGAGTTCGCAGGGCTTTAAGCAACTCTCCCAGCCGACTTACTCCGTAAACCCTCTCCACTTCCTCCACCGCTTCCTCTCGGGCTTTTCTTATAATGGTCCGCCTATCCCAGTAGGCGAAGCCGATGACCGCCACTACCAGAGCGGTAAAGATGGCGGTTATGATCCAGAGAAAGGTGTAAAGCTGGTCAAACCGGGCGTTCATGTCCTCTCGAAGCTCCCCAAAGCGCCTGTCCACCTGTTCAAAGCGCTTGTCCACCTGTTCAAAGCGCTTGTTTACCTCTTCAAAGCGCTTGTCCACCGATTCCTTGAACTCCCGAAACTGGGCTTCTAGCACCGCCTGCCTCTTTTCTATTTCCAGGAGCTTGGCGTAGATCATCTCGTTAGTTATTCTGCCTCCCTCTTCTCCATAGGCCGCCCCGCTTAACAAGAGACCCATTACCGCCAAAACCAGCCCGACCCTGTTCATTTCTTTCCCTCCAAAGGACCTCCTTTTCATTATAAGAATTTGGGGAAAGTATTGAACCCTTAATTTTGCAAAAAAGCCGAGATTTTTTAACGACGGCGAGGCTCGGGTTGGATGAATTCGTGGGCGTAGTCACGCACGTGATGTCCTTCTAAGACGTGGAAGGTCCGGATTTTTCGAAGAAGGAGCGGGGAGAAAGAGCCTAAAGGGAGATATATTAAGCGTTTGCCTTGGCGGGCTGCCAAGCTTTTGGCCAGGGCCGTAGGAGGGCGTCGAGCCACATACACTACGTAGCGTTCCAAAGAATAGTCAATCCCTGCCAGCAATAAGCGTTCGGCTTTAGTGCGGGCGAAGTCAAAATAGGGATCGCTCCAGATGTCATAAACCCGCATGGGAGGATAGGTGAGCATGAAGCCTCCGTAAATGCAGCGAGAGATCCCTGGACCGATGACCACCTCTCCGGGCGGGGTGGCGTAAAAGGCCATATCTGATTCCTGCTCGTGTTCTCCATGCCAAGTGAGTTTCCAGGGGTAGCGCTCCCGTCCTTGGGGGTCGGGAAGGTCCTCTTCAAAGATCACCACTACGGAGCCAGCCTTGCCGGTGGCCACCGGAGCGTCCACCACATAAAGACGACCTTCGTGCCAGCGCCGGATAGTTTCCCGAAGGTCGGGCCCGTCTTTAAGGGAGACCGTGAAGGGTTCTACCTTTTTTAGTTCCTCTGAGACTACCCGCAAAGCTCGGCGCATTACCTCTTGGCCAAAGTTTTCAATTACTAGATCTTCCGGGGGAAAAGAGCAAATATGCCCCCCTTTCCAGGCCTCTTTCCATTCGCCGTAACGCCTTTCAGTGGGGCGTTTTTTTAGAGGGATTAAACGTTTGCGGTGTAAGGGTTTAAGCCTTCGGAAAAAACGCATCTTGCGGTGAGGTTTTAGGAGGTCTTCCAGTTTTAACTCTAAAGGAACCAGATCCGGGATCTCGGGCTCATAGGCATAACGGGTCCCGATCTCCCACACGTGCCAGGCAAAATCGTCTCCGCCCACCCCTCGGGCCGCCACCAAAAGCTGATAAAAATCTGGGGTCAGACGCCCGGAAAGCCAGGCATAATGGCGGACAAACTGCCGCAGGATCCGGCGCTCTTTAGGGCCGATCTCTTCCTGGAATTCTCTTTTGTAAGCTTGAGAGGCTTGGTCCAGGAGCTCTTCTTGAAGGAGGATCCGGTCCAAGGGCAGGGTCCCTTTTTGGCGGGCCTCCTCATAGGCCTTCTGGAAAAAGGCCGGCTCTGAAAGGACTTCTCGGGCGCTGGCTAGAGGCAGGTGAAAGAGTCCTACCCCTTCCCGACGGGTCCGAGAAAAGGGGGTAGGAAGGTGGGGTTCTTGGAGGTAGGCTGCTACCCTCTTGGCGTGCGCCAGCCCTCCCACAAAGGCCACGGTGGAGAAGCGGTCCTTGAGGCGTCTTAAGGCGTAAGCTTGGGCCATCTCCCGGGATCGATCCTCAGGATCCTCCGGAAAATCTATCCGTAGGGCCTCCTCAACGTAGCGTTCGTACCCTAGACGGGAGATCGTGTAGGGGTCTGGAAAGGCCTCCGCTTTTTCCGGATATCCTTCAAGGTCAAGGTCCACAAAAAAGACCGGGACCTTTCTTTCTTCTGCCCATCGAAGGGCCTCGATTAGAGGCTCTATGGGTTCCACAATTAAGTAGACCTCGGTGCCGTCGCTTTCGGTATAGGTAATGACCGAAAGACAAGGCAAACGCCTTACCGCCCGCAAAAGAGGTTGGGCCAAGGTAGGGGGGTATTCTACGGCCACCGCCTGGGGCTTAAGCTCCTCAAGCTTGAGGTGCACGGCCTGGGCAAACTCCAGACGCCCATGCAGGACCGGAAGAAAAAGATAACGGGTGGAGCCTAAAGAGACTTGAAGCATACTAAACGGGTCTTAAACGGGGCCGTTCAGGGGATTCGCGGTCAGTAAGATAGATCAGGGCCTCGGCTCCTAAGACCTGCAGTACGGCCTCCCGCAAGACTTCCTCCATGGGTCTTCCCTGTTCAAAGCTTTTTAGACGTTTTAAAGCGTATCGTCCAATGTTGACCCCGTCTCGCACGCTATAAGGCTCGGCATGCCGATGAGCAGCCTGCAAGAAGGTCACCAAGTAGTTTAAGAGTTCCTCTTCGGCAAAAGGCAGGTTAGCTCGAAGGATTTCTCTTTCTTCTTCAGCCTCAGGAAAATCTACGAAGATTTGGG
>JALWWR010000207.1 GCA_026993045.1 Thermodesulfatator sp. | reverse complement strand
GTATGGGCCTTGGCCCGGTTCGGTTTTAAGACCGCCTTTATCGGGGCCGTGGGAAGGGATGCCGAAGGGGAAGAGGTCTTACGGGAGTTAGAGGCCGTAAGAATGGACCTCTCGCAGGTCTTGGTGACCGGGAGCACCAGTTTGGCCCTCATCGTGCTAGACCAAAAAAAGGACCGTTTCATCGTAGTTTCTCCTGGCACGGCGGAAAAGGCTTTGAAGACCTTTAGGCCTGGTCAGGTGGAAGGCTGGCTCCATCTAAGCTCCCTGGTTTCCGAAGAAGGCTTCTCCTTCCATAAACGTTTGGTGGCCCTGGCCCTTGGGATAAGTCTTGACCCCGGAGAAATTTACGCCGCAAGGGGCTTTGAGGCCCTCTCCCCCCTTTTGCGAAAGACCGTCTATTTGTTTTTGACCCAAAAAGAGCTGGAGAGCCTAGGAGGGGAGACCTCGGGGTTTTGGGCCTTGGGAATCAAGGCCCTCTTTATAAAACAGGGGGCGAAGGGGGCTGCCTTGGTCACCAGACAAGGTCTTCAGGCCTTCCCAGCGGCCTCCCCCCCTCAGATCGTGGACAATACCGGAGCTGGAGACTTCTTTAACGCCGGGGTCTTAGCAGCTTTGGCCTGGGGGCACCCCTTGGAGGAAGCTATAGAGATAGGTCTCAAGACCGCCGCCGAAAGCCTCCGCGACTACGGACGCCGAGGTTACCCCGGCCGGGAAGAATTTTTAAACTGGGTGAGAAAATGAACCTTCCCTCTGGCATAGAAAAGGTTCTGGCCGCGCTTTCGGCAGGGGCCCTTTTTGCGGATCTTTATTTTGAGCGGACCCAAACCTTACGGGTAGTGCTTGACGGGGAGCGGCTGGAAGAGATCTCAGCCGGAGAGGATAGCGGTGTGGGCCTAAGGCGCATTACCCCGGACTTCCACACGGCTTTCGCTTTCACTACCGATCTTTCTTCGGAGGTCTTGCTGGAGCTTTCCCGTCGTCTGGGAGCCAAAGAGCCTCTAGGAGAAATCTCTGCCCTGAAAAAGAAAAGCGCGTCCCTTCCGGTAAGGGTGCCCCCAGAAGGGGTGGCGCTTTCAGAGAAGATCGCGCTGGTTAAACGTGCGGCGGAGGTGGCCCGGGGGCTTTCTCCGGAGATCCGGCAGGTGCGGGTGGTCTATCAGGAGCTTTTAAAGGATATGGCCATCCTTACCTCCGAGGGGGAGCATCTTTCCGAAACCCGGACCTACACCCTCTTTGCGGTCCAGGTAGTGGCTGAGAGGGAGGGGATTCTTCAGCAGGGCTACGAGCCGGTAGGGGGCACGGTGGGGCTTGAGCTCTTTGAGGAGGACCCTCCGGAGGAGGTGGCCCGCCGGGCAGCCGAAAGGGCTCTTCTCATGCTGTCGGCTCGCAGGGCCCCCGGGGGTCGCATGCCGGTGGTGCTTTCTTCCTCCGCCGGAGGGACTATGATTCACGAGGCCGTAGGGCACGGGCTGGAGGCCGACCATGCCGAAGAGGGTTTTTCGGTCTACGCTGGACGCCTTGGCGAACAGGTGGCCTCTCCCTTAATCACCGTGATCGATGATCCTACCCTTCCGGGAAAACGAGGCTCCTATGCCTTTGACGATGAGGGGGTTTCGGCTGAGCGGGTGGTCCTTATAGAGAAGGGGATTCTAAAGAATTTCCTTTACGATCGGGTCACGGCCTTTAAGTTTGGGAAAAAGCCCAACGGGCACGGGCGGCGCGAATCCTATCGGCATCGTCCCATTCCCCGCATGGCCAATACTTATATCGCCCCGGGGCCGCACGACCCGGAGGAGATCCTCCGCAGTGTGGACCGCGGTCTTTTGGTGAAAAAGATGGGAGGCGGGGAGGTCAATCCGGTGACTGGGGATTTCGTTTTTGAGGTCACCGAGGGATACCTCATCGAAGGGGGGGAGGTCGGGGAGCCAGTGCGCGGGGCCACCCTTTCGGGAAACGGACCGGAGGTCCTCCGTATCATCGACATGGTGGGCCGGGATCTAGGTTTCGGGATCGGCACCTGCGGCAAGGATGGCCAGGGAGTCCCGGTCTCCGACGCCCAGCCCACCCTGCGAATCCCGGAAATGGTGGTGGGTGGGGAAGTTAAGGAAGGATCTTGAAGGAGTTAAGGGCTTTTTGAAGTCCGGGAGGAAAAGGGCTCTCAGGGGAAAGATTTTTGGCCAAAGCCGAGACGATAAAGAAACGCTTATCCTGCTTTATGAAACGCATAAGGCCCGCGTGATGTGCGTTTTGGTGCTCAAAGGAGAAATCTAGAAGAGCGTCCGTGAGAGAGCCCGAGATCTGATACTGAAAATGGGAATAACGGCGTTGGAACCGCTTAGCCGAATGTAAGGCCACCTGACGGGGATTCTCCGAGGAGGAAATCAGGTTCACACTAAAGAGACAGCGCGTTCCCCCCGGCAGATCCTTAGCAGCGATTAATTTGAAGGAGCCTTTCCGAGGAATATAGTAAGTAAAACCCGCTGGGATCATGATAGAAAAACCCGTGGGAGATTTATACCAAAGATCGCGGGAGGCCAGGTGCTTTTCTACTTGAGAGAGGAGATGGGCTTGGTGGTAAGCAAACCAATAGCCGTAACCCGCGGCGGTCAAAGCTAAGAGAGCGAGAGCCAGAACCCAGGGATTTCTCTGGACCTTGGGGCTATAACCTTTGAAGTAAAGGAAAAGGAAGAGCAGCCCGACTCCGGTGCTAAATAAGGCCCCTAAAAAGGCGAAATTCATTTTTTCATAATAATACCATCCCTGCTTTTTGCATAGGAGCCTTGCGGGTTCTCTGGTAAAATACCTCCGGAAATTCCTTCTAGGAGATAGTCAAAATGTGCGGGATATTTGGGGTTTTTGGGCACCAAGAGGCGGCCAAGCTCACCTATTTCGGGCTTTACGCCCTGCAACATCGGGGGCAGGAGAGTGCCGGGATGGCGGTCTCCGATGGGCGGGAGGTGCGGGAATACCGGGCCCTGGGGCTGGTGCCGGACGTCTTCAACGAGGACATCCTTGCCAGGCTTTCCGGACACATCGCCGTGGGCCATGTGCGTTATTCCACCACCGGTTCCACCACCATCAAAAATGCCCAGCCCTTTTGCGTTAGTCATGGGGGCTGTACCCTGGCCCTGGCCCACAACGGCAATCTGGTGAACGCTCACGAAATTCGGGCCGAGCTTGAAGCCCAGGGCTCCATCTTCCAGACCACCATGGACAGTGAGGTCATCGTGCATCTTCTGGCCAAGGCCG
>JALWWR010000206.1:2478-3297 GCA_026993045.1 Thermodesulfatator sp. | reverse complement strand
CCCCCGGAGGGACCATTCTTCATGTGACCCACCGGGCCCTGGAGCACCTTACCCTGGACCGGGAGGTCATGCACCTTCGTGACAGCCTGGTTCCCCGTTTTTCGGAGCTCATCTACTACGGCTTCTGGTTCTCGCCGGAGATGGAGGCCTTAAGGGCCTTCATAGAGGAGACCCAGAAAAACGTCACCGGCACGGTGCGGGTGAAACTTTATAAAGGAAACGTGACGGTTGTGGGCCGCAGGTCGCCGGTGAGTCTTTATCGGGAGGACCTGGCGAGTTTTGACCGTTCCGGGGGCTACGATCAGAGGGATGCTGCGGGCTTCATTCGCCTTCAGGCCTTAAGACTCAAGCTTTCCGCCGGGGTGCGGCATGCCGGATAGATCGCGCGACTGGTTCCGCCAGGCAGAGAAGGATCTTTCTCATGCCGAAAAATCCCTGAGAGATGAGGACTACGAGTGGGCCTGTTTTGCCGCGCAACAGGCTGCGGAAAAGGCCTTAAAGGCCTTACATCTTTTTATAGGACAGGATGTTTGGGGGCATGTGCTGGTGAGGCTTCTTGAGGAGCTTCCCTTTCCTGTGTCAGAGGAGATCCGGGAGGGAGCTTATGTGCTTGACACCTATTATATTCCCACCCGCTATCCCAATGGGTTTCCCGAGGGGGCACCCTTTGAACATTACCATCGGAAACAGGCCGAGGAGGCCATAGAGTATGCCCGTAAGATCCTTGAGTTCGCGCGTGCTAAAATGGCCGAAAAGGGAGGAGCTCCTCCGGGCCCTTAAAAGATGGGCAAGGAAGGTGGTCAGGGAATATCCCGAGAT
>JALWWR010000206.1:0-2468 GCA_026993045.1 Thermodesulfatator sp. | reverse complement strand
GTGGGTTATATGGGGTCCCTTTGCCGGAGCGACTGGGGTGTGGGAAGCGATGTGGATGTGGTAGTGGTGGTGAAGCGTAAGGACCGGGATCTACACCGACGGCTTTTCTTTTCCCTTCTCGCGTTGCCTGTTCCGGCGGATCTTCTTCTTTACACGGAGGAAGATTTTGAGTACCCTCCTCTAAAACGTTTTCTTCAGGAAACCGTATGGCTTGAGACGGAGGTGGAGGATGAAGATCTTCATTGATACCGCGGATATAAACGAGATCCGGGAGATAAAGGCCTTGGGGATCCTTGACGGGGTCACCACCAATCCCTCCCTGGTCAAAAAGACCGGAAGGCCCTGGAAGGAAGCCGTAAGCGAGATCCTTAAGGAATGTGCGGGGCTTCCGGTCTCCGTGGAAGTGGTGGCCACCGAGGCCGAGGGTATGATCCGCGAGGCCCGGGAGCTTGCCAAACTCGGAGATAACGCGGTGATCAAGATCCCCTGTATCGAGGAGGGGATCAAGGCGGCAAAAGCCCTTTCGGCCGAAGGTATAAAGACCAACGTCACCCTGGTCTTCTCCCCTCTTCAGGCCCTCCTTGCGGCTAAAGTCGGCGCTACCTACGTTTCCCCCTTCATCGGTCGGATAGACGACATCGGCTACGACGGCCTTTCCGTGATCGAGGAAGTGGTTCAGATTTATGAAGTTTACGGGGTGGAGACCGAGATCATCGCGGCCAGCATCCGGCATGTGGATCATGTGCGCCGGTGCGCGGAGCTCGGGGTAGACGTCGCCACCATCCCCTATAAGGTTCTTAAACAGATGTTTCGCCATCCTTTAACTGACACCGGGTTGGAGCGTTTTCTAAAGGACGCCCAGGAGGCCGGAATTAAAATTTGAGGTCCCTTTTCTTTTTTCTCAATCAGGATCGGGGCCCGGTGGCGGATTGGCTGATGGTCTTAGCTAGCCGGGCCGAATTTCTTTATCTTAGTTTTGGGATCTTGTGGCTGATGGTGGTGTTTCGAAAGGGCCGAAGGGCCCTTTTGATCCCTTTGGGAATGGTTCTCCTTTTGATAGGGAGTGATTTTATTTGCGCCCGGGTCCTTAAACCTCTTTGGGCCCGGCCTCGACCCTACGCGATCCTTTCTTCGGTAAGGTTTTACAAAGGGGGGCGTTTTCAAAGGTTGTCCGCCCCTCAGCCGGCGAAACACTATGCCTTTCCTTCTTGCCATGCCCTAAATACCGCGGCCCAAGCCGTTTTTCTTTCTCTGCTGGAGCCAGCGGTGGCCCCCATGGCCTTAATTCTGGTTCTGTGGGTGGGGCTTTCCCGGGTCTATCTTGGACACCACTTTCCCGAAGATGTGCTGGCCGGTTGGTTCTTGGGAGCGATTCTGGGAGTCTTAGGAGGCTGGTTTTGGATCCAAAGGGTACAGAAAAGGGGGTCTTAAGCCTCTTTTTTTCCTGGGAAGGCCTTTTTCTCTTTGTGATTCTAGCCTTTCGTTTAGCCTTTATCCGGGAAGTTCCTTTGCAGCTTTCTCCCGATGAGGCCTATTACTGGGACTGGTCCCGACATCTAGACCTGGGATATTACAGTACACCTCCCATGGTGGCCTGGCTTATCTGGCTCTCCACCAAGATCTTGGGGGTCTCGGAATACGCGGTCCGGGTGCCAGCGGTCCTTTCAGGGGCGGGTTTTCTAGCCTTCCTTTATCTTTTAAGCTACCAGATCTTTGGCCCCCTTCCGGCCCGCTGGATCCTTTTTGCTGGGGCTCTGCTCCCCCTCTTCACGGTTTACGGTCTGATCATGACCATCGATCCCCCTCTCCTCTTTTTTTGGGCTGGGGCCCTTTATTTTGGCTGGCTAGCCGCCGAAAAGGATCGCCTCCGGGATTGGCTGGCCCTGGGATTTGCGACCGGCTTAGGGCTTCTCACTAAACAGACCATGTTGGCCTTTGGCTTCTTTTACGCCCTTTGGCTCTTTATTTACGCCCGGGAGCGTTGGCGCTCCAAAGGGCCTTGGCTGGCCCTGGGGGTGGCCTTACTCCTTTGGAGCCCTAACCTTTACTGGATAGCTAAACATGACTTCATAACTTTTAAACATACCGAAGAACACTTCAGCCGCTCTGGGACCCTGGGGGCCCCTTTAGTTAGGGCCCTCCTGGAGCAGCTGGGGGTCTTTACCCCTTTCATTTTCGGTCTCTTCCTCTGGACCTCCTTTCAGATGGTCCGTAGAAAAGATTGGCAGTCTCAAAGGCCTTTGAGTTATCTCTGGGTCCTTTCCGCCTGGCCCTATGCCTTGGTGTTTTTGTTGGCCTTTTCCAAAAAAATAAACGCCAACTGGCCTATGCCTTTTTTTGTGGCTGGTTTGATCTTGACTGGGGGCGTAGTCTTTTCTCTGAAAGGCTCCCAGGTCCGATTTTTCCGGGGTCTTTATTGGCTAGGGCTGGTCCTGGGATTTATAAGCGTTCTTTTGATCTATCAGCTT
>JALWWR010000205.1 GCA_026993045.1 Thermodesulfatator sp. | reverse complement strand
TCCCTTCAGTCTCGGAAAGGAGCCGGAAGGCTGAAAGGGCCTCCGCGTCGTCCACTGCTACGTATTCCGCCCGACCGCATTCCTTGAGAAAGGCGTGTTCCGGCCCCACTCCAGGATAATCTAGGCCCGGGGCAATGGAATGGGCCCCTTTGATCTGACCCACTCGGTCTTGAAGGAGATAGGTCAGCATGCCATGGAGGACCCCAGGCTCCCCTACGGTCAAGGTGGCGGAATGGTGGTCGGAGTCCAGTCCTTCCCCGGCGGCTTCTACCCCAACCAGCTTGACCACCGAGTCTTTCACAAAGGGATAGAAGATCCCCATGGCGTTAGAGCCTCCTCCTACGCAGGCGATCACCAGGTCCGGGAGGCGGCCTTCGAGTTTGAGGATCTGACGCCGGGTCTCCCGCCCAATGACGCTCTGGAAATCTCGCACCATTTGGGGATAAGGATGAGGCCCTACCACCGAACCGATTACATAAAAGGTATTCTCAACGTTAGTTACCCAGTCCCGAATGGCTTCGTTGATGGCGTCTTTAAGAGTCTGAGTGCCCGAGCGCACCGGGATCACCTTGGCCCCTAAAAGTTCCATGCGAAAGACGTTCATGGCTTGACGCACGGTATCTTTAGCCCCCATGTAAACCAGACACTCCAGACCTAAGAGGGCCGCGGCGGTGGCGGTGGCCACTCCGTGCTGGCCTGCCCCAGTTTCGGCGATGATCCGCCGTTTACCCATTTTCTTGGCCAAAAGAACCTGTCCTAGGGTATTGTTAATCTTGTGGGCCCCGGTATGGAGCAGGTCTTCCCGTTTGAGATAGATCTTTAAATGCCCTCCTAGGGCCTCGGCCAACCTTCGGGCTGGATAAAGAGGGGTGGGGCGGCCGGCGTACTCTTGGAGGAGCCAAGAGAGTTCTTTTCTGAAAGCGGGATCTTTTTTGAAGCGGTAATAGGCCTCTTCCAGCTCTAGAAGGGCCGGCATGAGAGTTTCAGGCACAAAACGCCCCCCAAAGGGGCCGAACTTGCCTTTACGGTTAGGCAACATGCCTCCTTTCTTACCCGTTTTCTAAAATCTTCGCAACTTGGACCAAGGCTTTTATAGCGGCTCGGCCTTTATCTCTTAAGCCAGAAGCACGGCCACGATGCCGGTAAGAAAGATCCCGTCGAAGGTCCCGGCCCCTCCGATAGAGACCATGGGGGCCCTAACCCGAGAAAGATCTTTTAGGTGCAACAGGTCGGCCCCCAGAAGAGTCCCCAGGGTCCCGGAGATATAGGCCACGGCCGGGGCCTTATCCGGGGCCCAAAGCAGGGCGTAGAAGGCCGCCACCAGAGGGGGAATGAGAAGGGGAATGGCGATCCCCAGGCCGGGCACGGTGCGGGCCAAGCGATAGCAAATTAGGCCTACTAGGGCTACCCCTCCTAAAGGCGAAAGGCCTAGGCCGTTTTTCCACCAAAGGTAGAGAGACAAAAGAAAAGGGATCAAGCCTCCCCCTACATTTAAGGCCACCACCAGGTATTCCTGCTGAACTAGAGGTGGTATCCGGTAGGGCAGGCCGAAAAAGCGCACGATTTCTTCTTCTAAGGGATAGATTCTCCGCCGGACCCGAAAGAGGGGGAGGTTTACGTGGCTGCCTATTAGAGAAAGCAGGAGAAACAGAAAGACCTGCCCGGCTGAGAGTCCCATTTTCCCAGCCGCAAAAGTGATAAGGCCGATATGCAAAAGCAAAAACAGGAAGAGGAGCAAAAACAGAAAAAGAAAGGCTAGAAGAAAAGTCCAAGGACTGAAAAGGATCATTCCAGTTCCTCAACCTGGGCCCCTTGGGCCTCAAACTCCTTTAAGGTCTGCCATCCCTCTGGAACCCTTTCCAAGAAGTCTGGCGGGCGGGTCTCGGGGATCCCAAACCGGGCCAGAGATTTTTGACAAATGAAGATCCGGCCTCCGTCTAATACGAATTGACGGAAATAGGGAAAGAGATGGGGTTCGCAACGCGGGCAGCGGGTTACCCCTTCCTCTAAGATGATGAGATAGAGTCCGGCCTTTTCCCGGGGTAAAGTCTTAAAAAGTTCCGGAAATCGGTCCCAAGCAGCCGCGGTCTTTAAAAGCCAAACCTTCAAGGCCCTTTACCTCCTAAATAAGAGACCACCTCTGAAGGCGCCAAGACTTGCCGTTCCCCAGAAGCCCGCCTTTTGACCTCCACCTGCCCGGTCTCCAGAAATTTTTTGCCCACTATAAGCTGGTAAGGCAGGCCGATGAGATCGGCGTCTTTAAACTTTACTCCGGGGCGTTCGTCCCGATCGTCCCAGAGGGTCTCCACTCCGGCCTGGGTTAAGGTTTGGTAGATCTTTTCCGAGGCCTCCATCAAGGCCGGCTCTTTGCCCAGGGTCAAAAGGAGGGCCTTGAAAGGAGCAATCTCCTCCGGAAAGATAATCCCGGCGGAATCGTGGTTTTGCTCGATGGCCGCGGCCACGGTGCGGCTGATCCCAATGCCGTAACAGCCCATAACGAAGGGACGTTCTTTCCCCTCTCGGTCGGAGAAAGTGGCCCCCATGGTGGCGCTATACTGGGTGCCTAGTTTAAAGACGTGCCCCACCTCGATCCCCCGGGTGAGACTAAGGGGCCTTCCGCATCGGGGGCAAGGATCGCCTTCTTCCGCGGTGCGAAGGTCGTAAAACCCCGGTTCCGGGAAATCGCGACCGTAATTTACGTTTATATAGTGGACGTCGGCCTGATTGGCCCCGGTGACAAAGTTTTTAAGCCCTCGGACCGAAAAGTCCGCCAAGATCCGTTTTACCGAAAGACCCACCGGGCCTGCAAACCCCACCGGGGCCCCGGTAAGGCGCTTCACGGTCTCAGCGTCGGCCATCTTTAGCCCCTGGGCCCCTAAGACCTTGGCCAGTTTGATCTCGTTAAGTTCGTAATCCCCTCGGACCAGCACCGCCACTGGTTCTCCGTCTGCTAGATAGAGGAGGGTCTTTACTAGCCTTGAGGGGGAGACTCCCAGAAAGGAAGAGACTTCTTCTACCGAACGAACCCCCGGGGTGGAGACCTTTTCCAGGGGCCTTTCGGTCTCTTCAGGATAAGAATAGACGGCCTTCACCTCCGCCAGTTCCACGTTGGCGGCGTAACCGCAGGCCGAACAGATGGCCAACCGATCCTCTCCGGTTTCCGCCAAGACCATAAATTCATGAGATTCGCTGCCTCCGATCGCGCCGGTGTCGGCCAAGACGGCTTTAAACTTCAAGCCGCAGCGGGAAAAGATGCGTTCGTAAGCCTCATAGACCCGTTGATAAGTTTGGAAAAGGCCGGCCTCATCGGCGTCAAAGCTGTAGGCATCTTTCATAATAAACTCTCGGGCCCGCATTACCCCAAACCGGGGCCGGATCTCGTCCCGAAACTTGGGGGCGATCTGATAGAGGATTAAAGGGAGATCTCGATAGGAGCGGACCTCGCCCCGCACTAGATCGGTAATTACCTCTTCGTGGGTGGGCCCCAGACAAAAGTCGTGTTCTTTGCGGTCTTTGAAACGGAGGAGTTCTTTGCCGTACTTTTCCCAGCGCCCAGTCTCCTGCCAGAGCTCCGCGGGTTGCACCAGTGGTAAAAGGACTTCTTGGGCCCCGATTCGGTCCATCTCTTCCCTTACAATATTTTCCACCTTTCGCAGGGCTCGCAGGCCTAAGGGAAGATAGGTATAGATCCCAGAGGCCACTTTCCGGATCAAGCCGGCCCGGAGCATGAGCTTATGACTTATGACTTCAGCTTCGGCCGGGTCTTCCCGCAGGGTGGGCAAGAAATATTGCGAAAGACGCATCCCTTTCCTCCCATTCGGAGTTAAACTTACTCCTAACCCGGAGCGGAGGGCTTGGCAAGAGATGGTAAGACTGGGGATAACCATGGGCTGTCCCGCAGGGATCGGCCCCGACGTGATCTTGAAGGCCAAAGAGATCCTCAAGGCCTTTCCGGCGGCCCTGATGGTCCTAGGAGATGAAAAGGTCCTGTGGGACCGGGCCCGGCTTCTAAGGATCCCTTGGGACCTTGCGCGGATCTCCTCTCCCGAAGAGGCCTTGCCCGGAAGGCTAAACCTCCTCTCCCTTTCAGAACTCGAGGTCTTACCCGGAAGACCCACCCTAGCGGGCTCTAAGGCCATGGTCCGTTACATTCGGGAAGGGACGGCTTGGTGTCTTAAAGGTCGTCTCCAAGGGCTGGTCACCGGCCCCATCTCCAAGAGCGGGCTGGCGGCAGCCGGCGAGCCCTTTCCCGGCCACACTGAGATGCTAGCAGCCCTAACCGGGACCAAGGACTACGCCATGGCCTTTTACGGAGAGAGACTCTCGGTGGTCCTGGTCACCATCCATCAGCCCCTAAAAGAGGCCTTGAGGGCCATTTCCGGGGAAGAGATCCTCCGGGTCACCCGGCTGGCCCATCGTTTCTTGAAAGAGGATTTAGATCTTCCCTCCCCCAAGATGGCCTTGGCTGCCCTGAACCCCCACGCCGGAGAAGGAGGTCTTTTAGGGCGAGAAGAGGAGGAGCTCTTGGCCCCGGCGGTAAAGAAGGCCCAAGAGGAAGGCCTGCCCCTTTCTGGCCCCTATCCCGCGGATTCCCTCTTTTTCCGGGCCCTTCAAGGGGAATTTCACCTGGTGGTGGCCCTTTATCACGACCAAGGGCTTATTCCCTTTAAGCTTTTGCATTTCCGAGACGGAGTGAATCTTACCTTGGGCCTTCCGATCGTTCGGACCTCGGTGGATCATGGCACGGCTTACGATCTGGCCGGAACCGGAAAAGTCAGCCCTGAAAGCCTTATAGCAGCGGTGCGGCTCGCGTGGAGGATGGCCACACGCAGGACTCCACGGTCTCAAGCTCCAAGCGGTCTGGCGCCCCCATACATACCGAAAGCATGAGGGAGAGATAGTCCCGCACGTGCCGGGTGATGAGAAAGTTTTGGCGCACAAACTCCCGGGCCTTGTAACCTATTTCTCGGCGTTTGTCTTCGTAAAAAAGGAGGTAACGGATACGCAGGGCCGCCCCTTCCGGAGTGTGGACCAGAAAGCCCGTGTGGTGATCTACTACTTGGAGCTTGATACCCCCGGTGGCCCCTCCGATTACGGGTTTCCCCTTCCACATGGCCTCCGTAACTGTAAGCCCGAAGCCTTCCCGTAAAGATTTTTGAAGCACGATATCGGCCGCCCGTTGAAGGGCGTTGATGGTGAGATGGGCCGTAGGAGGAAGTTTCAAGACCACGATATCCTTTTTTCCCTTAGCCACCCGCACCACTTCTTGGTATACCCGTTCTCCCTCCGGGTCGTCAGCCGCTCCTCCTCCGGCCAGCACCAGTTGAAAGGGGATATACCTTTGGGCCATCTCCGCAGCCTTGATCACCCCGATGGGGTCTTTAAAGGGATCAAACCGCGAGACTTGCAGCACTAAGGGTTTGGAGGGATCTAGCCCGAATTCATGGTAGACCTTGAAGACTTCTTCTGCGGTAAGTTCCCGGTTTTTGTCTGAAAAGGGGTCTATACTGGGGGGGACGATAAACTGGGGATGGGGTAAAGGCTGGCTAAATTCCGGCATGGAAAAGATGCTGGCCTCATATTTCACCACGGCCTTTTCCAGGAACCGCCACACGGGATAAAAGGGACGGGAAAGATCGATATGACAGCGCCAGACCCAGTGTCCCCGCCGGGGGGAAATATATTTGATGAGATAGGCGGGCTGGGGATCATGGATAATGACAAAGTCAGCCTCTTTGAGTTTATCTTCTAGCCGTTGAGCTTCCTTTTGATTCACGTCCAGGTAAAGTTTGAGGTCTTCTTCGGTGAGATCTACCCGGTGTCCCTGCAAGGCGTGATGGAAGGCCTTAGTGACTTCAAAAAATTCCGGGGGACCCTGGATCACTTCCCAGGAGGCTTGAACCCCTACGGCCTGCATCAAGGGGATCATGCAGTGCAGGATCTCCGCCACCCCTCCCCCGTAGGCCGTGGAGTTGACATGGAGGACCTTGGCCCCTTCTAGACGGGCCCCCAACTCCCGGAGTTGGGCTATGACCTGACTTCCTACGACTCGAGCGTAACGTTCAAGAAGCTTTCGACCGTTCTCCATAAACTTTCCTTCGGGCCTGCATCCGGGAACAAAAAGAACGAATGTGGCGGATTAAAAAATCCCGCATCTCATAAAGGGAAAGGAAGAAGGGATCCACTTTGGCGATCAGGTCCGCCAGAGGGTGAAACTCCGGGGGGAATTTCCGGATCCAGTCTCGAAAATCGTCCAGGCCTTCGGGATGCCGCCTGCGGGCGTCTATGAAATGATAAAAAATGGAGCCCGGCGAGAGATTTTCTAGGACATCGGCGATCTCATTGGGCCATTCTAGACGAAGACCGGTATCAAAGATGACTAACTGGCTTTTTACGAAATAAAAAGGGTGCCCGGCCTTTATCCAGCCCAGATGTTCGTCTTCAAAAATCCGTTCTTGGATCCGGGTCAGAAGGGCCTCGCGTACCGATTCCATGTCCGCGAAATCCTGGGGCACAATGAAATTGAGTCTTTCAGCCAGGATCTTGTCCCGCAATTCTTGATGGACCCAGGCCGCGAAGTCGTTGTGAAACTCGGGGTGATCAAAGGAGGGGCGAATGTGACGGGTGCAGAAGTGGTGATAGATGCAGGCCGCCTCTACCTGCTTAATCTTTTCGGAAAGCTCCATCAAAGTGTAGGCCTTCTCCCCGGTGGAGATGGAGACCAGGGCGCAGTCTTTCACCACGAAAGGTCCTGGGAGCTTTACTTCCGGCTCCGGGCCATTTCTTCCAGTAATCGTCGGGCCTCCTTTACGTTTTCCAAGCGATAGCGGGCCTTGGTCAAGCCATATCCGATTTTTACCGTAAAACTCTCTGGGGGCAAAGCCTCAAAAAGGTATTCATCGGTCCAGTCGTCTCCCATGGCTAATATGAAATCGTAAGGATGGCGCTGGAGGAAATACCGGGCAGCCTCGCCTTTGTTTATCTCCCGAGGTTTTATCTCTAAGACCTTGTTCCCCTCTAAAACCATCAGGCCTAAAGTATGGGCCAGATCCAGCAGAGCCTCTTTAAGTTCGTGGGCCCGCATCAAACCCAGCTCCGATTCCGCCAGCCGGTAATGCCAAACCAGACTGAAACGTTTCTCTTCGATAAAAGAGCCGGGGGTGCGATCGGTGTAAAGTTCTAAGATGGGTCGAACCGTCTCTTTCCATTCATCATTAAAGTCTCCGGAAGGGGTCCAATTTCCTCCGTCATAGATAAAGATGCCGTGCTCGGCCACTAAGGAGACCGGCAGGTCTCCAAACCATTGGGTCAGGGTCTCTTGATCACGCCCACTGATAAGGACTACTTTGGCCTTTTGGGCTAGATCTCTCAGGATCTTTTTAAGCTCTGGATCCGGGAAGGCCTTTTCCGGGCGTCCCACAAAGGACGTGAGGGTCCCGTCGTAATCCAAGAAACAGATGGGGCTTTGGGCCTGAGAGAAGGCCCTTAAAAGCTCCTGGCGGGCCGCACCAGTAAGCACCAGGGAGACGAAGGATTCTTGGACCTTTTTGACCTCGGATAGGGTCTGGATGAAGTCCTGGGCCCAGCGGCGGATGTCGTAGCGCCGGAGCCTTTCTTTCATGCGGCGATTACGCACCAGGCGCTCGTCTTTAGGGAGCTCAAAGGCCTCCCGCAAGGCCTCGACCTGATTTTCCAGATTAAAAGGGTTGACCAAGATGGCCTCCGAGAGCTCCGCTGCCGCCCCGGCCATCTCCGAAAGAATCAAGGCCCCCCTTTCTTCCGGCACCGTGGCCACGTATTCTTTGGCGATGAGGTTCATGCCGTCTCGAAAAGGGGTCACCAGAGCCACATCCGCTAGATAATAAAGGGCCGCGAGCTCTTCAAAGGGGAGTCCTCGCGAGAGATACCAGATAGGGGTCCAACTCAAGGTGCCGAATCGGCCGTTGATCCGACCTACCAGCTGGTCTACCTCGCGTTTAAGCTCTTGGTACTGCTCCACTTCGGTGCGGGAAGGTACCCCCACCAAAAGGAGGACCACCTTCCCTCTGAATTCCGGATATCTTTCCAAAAAAAGCTCAAAGGCCTTTAACCTTTCTGGTATGCCTTTGGTGTAATCTAGACGGTCTACTGAAAGGATCAGGGACCGCCCCTCCAGTTGGGAACGGATCTTTTTGATCCGTTTCTGGATTTCGGGTTGGGCCGGGGCCTCCGAGAATTTTCGGTAATCAATGCTTATGGGGAAGACCTCCACCTGGACCGCCCGCTCTTGGGTGAGGATGAGCCCCAACTCGTGTTCGTAACCCAAGAGCCGCCGCACACTACTCAAAAAATGGCGGGCGTAGTCGAAGGTGTGAAACCCGATGAGGTCGGCCCCCAGAAGCCCTTCTAGGATCTCGATCCGCCAGGGCAGCACCCGGAAGACCTCATAAGAAGGAAAGGGTATGTGCAGGAAAAAACCGATGGAGGCCTTGGGCAGCTTCTGGCGCAGGAGGTAGGGCAACAATAAGAGCTGGTAATCGTGGACCCAGATGGTGGCCTCCTCCTCCGCGATCTCAACCACCTTTTGGGCGTATTCTTGATTGACCCGGACGTAGCCCTCCCAAAAGTGGGAGTCAAAGATGGTGTACTGGAGAAAATAGTGAAAAAGGGGCCACAAAGTACGGTTAGAGAAACCGTAATAAAAACTTTCGAGCTCTTCTTTAGAAAGGCAAACCGGACAGCAGCCAAGTTCTGCCAGCGAACGCTCCACTCTCTCCTTTTGGCCTTCGAACTCTTCCCGGGGCAGTCCTGGCCATCCTAACCATATGAACTTGCGGCCTTCCATTACGGAAGAAAGAGCCGTGGCCAGCCCCCCCACGCTGGGCTTGAATCGAAACTGGTCTCCTTCCCGGAGGATAGTTACTGGCAGGCGATTGGAAACTACAATAAACTGGCCCAATCAGGCCTCCTTTTCCCACCCCGGTAGGAGATGGACTTCTAATAATTGTTCCATACTAATAGGGGCCGGCGCCCCAGTTAAGAGACATTGTCCGCGCTGGGTCTTGGGAAAAGCGATTACTTCCCGAATGCTGGACCGACCCGCCATCAGCATCACCAAGCGATCAAAGCCCAAGGCCAGCCCTCCATGAGGGGGAGCCCCGTACTCTAGGGCCTCCAAAAGAAAACCAAACTTCTCTTGGGCCTCTTCTTCCGAAATCTGGAGGAGCCGAAAGAGGCGTTCTTGGACCTCTTTGCGATGGATACGGATGCTGCCCCCTCCGACTTCCACTCCGTTTAAGACCAGATCGTAAGCCCGGGAACGCACCTTTTCGGGGGCCTTCTCTAACCATTCCAGGTCTTCCTCTTTGGGGGAGGTGAAGGGGTGGTGCATGGCCACGTAACGTCCCTCATCTTCATCCCATTCTACCAGAGGGAAATCTACAATCCAGCAAAAACGGAACTCGTTTTCAGGGATTAATCCCAAACGTTGAGCTAAGTGTTTTCGCAATTCTGCTAGGGCCTCGTGGGTTATCTCGGGCTGATCGGCTACGAAAAAGAGGGTGGATCCAGGGGAAGGTTGGAAGGTCTCCTTTAGGGCCCAAAGCGTCTCTTCCGAAAAGAACTTTACGATGGGGGACTGGAAGCCCTCCTCTCGCACCTTGATCCAGGCCAGACCTTTGGCCCCAAATTGGCCTACAAAGGCCGTAAGGTCATCTAATTCCTTGCGGGAAAAATCGGCCGGAGCGCAAAGGCCCTTGATAAGGCCGCCTTTCTCCAAGACCTGGGCAAAAACCTTAAAACGGGTGCCTTTAAAGAGTTCGGAGACTTCCTTTAGCTCCAAGCCGAAGCGGAGGTCTGGCCGGTCGGTTCCGAAACGGTCTAGGGCTTCCTGGTAAGTAAGTCTCGGGAAAGGACGTTTGAGTTCCAGCCCCAGGGTCTCCCGAAAGACAAAGACCATAAGCTCCTCTACCAGTTCCATCACTTCTTCTTCCTCTACAAAGGACATCTCCAGGTCTAGTTGGGTAAATTCAGGTTGGCGGTCGGCGCGCAGATCTTCGTCCCGAAAACAGCGCACGATTTGATAGTAACGCTCCACCCCGGCTACCATAAGGATCTGTTTGAAAAGCTGGGGGGACTGGGGCAGGGCGTAAAATTTTCCGGGATAAAGCCGTGAAGGCACCAGATAGTCCCGAGCCCCTTCGGGGGTGCTTTTGGTGAGAAAAGGGGTCTCAATTTCTAGGAACCCTTGGGCGTTTAAAAACTGGCGCGCGGCTTGGGCTACACGGTGCCGAAATAGCAAGGGCTCCAGCCCCCCAGGACGTCTCAGGTCTAGATAACGATATTTAAGCCGTAAGGCCTCGGAGACCGGGACCTCTTCGTCTAGAGGGAAAGGCGGGGTCTTGGAAGGGTTTAAGATCTCAAGCTCCTGGGCCTCCACTTCGATTTCTCCGGTGGGCAGTTTGGGGTTTTCCATTCCCTCCGGCCGTCGTCGGACCCGGCCCTTTACCGAAAGGACGTATTCGGGCCGCAGGCGATGGGCGGTTTGGTGGGCTTGCGGGGCGGTCTTGGGTTCAAAGACCACCTGGACTAAGCCGGATCGATCCCGCAGGTCGATAAAAATAACCCCTCCATGGTCCCGGCGCCGGAGCACCCAACCTGAGAGCACCACTTCTTGACCTAGATGCTGAGTATTTAAAATCCCGCAGGGATGCGTGCGTTTAAGAGCCATGGCTTCCTCCTTCAAGTTCTAGCCAAGTAAACCGCAGCCCCTCCCCTTCGTCAATCAGCTTTATCCCCTTGTCATCTTTACTAAATATAGTTAATTGAGGCTATGAGCTCGAAGATAGTGGCCCAGGCCCCGGAGATGGAGCGGACCTTAACCCGCTTGACCCATGAGATCCTGGAGAAAAACCGGGGCTCGCGAGACCTCATTTTAGTGGGAATCCGTACCGGCGGGGTCCCTTTGGCCCGCCGGATCCAAAGGAAAATCGCCCAGATCGAAGGCATCAAGATTCCCGTAGGCACTTTGGATATCAGCCTTTACCGGGACGACTGG
>JALWWR010000204.1 GCA_026993045.1 Thermodesulfatator sp. | reverse complement strand
TTGGATTTTAAGCCCCCCCATGTCCGGGGCCAGGACCAAAAGATCCGGGTGCCATCCTTGCTTGAGTTTCTGGCAGGAGAGGCATTCCCCGCAGGCCCCCTCCGGACAAAAGAGATGGGCGGTAAGGATCCAGGCGCAGGTCTCTTTCCCCACCCCCTCGGGCCCCACCAGGAGATAGGTCTGGGCTAGGCGGCCTTCTTCCAAGGCCTTTTTAAAGAGCCTTACCGCGGGCCCTTGCCCTCTGATCTCCTCCCAGCTCCAAGGCATCTCTTTTTCTCCGGATCCGGGCCCCCACGGCCTTGAGTTTTTCTTCCATCCGTTCGTAGCCCCGGTCTAAGTGTTCCAGGCCGTAAATTCGGGTGCGCCCTTCAGCCGCCAGGGCCGCCAAGACCAAGCAGGCACTAGCCCGAAGGTCTGAGGCCTCTACCTCGGCCCCTTGCAAAGGGGTGGGGCCGGAGACGATGGCGGTACGGCCGTCCACTTTAATTTGGGCCCCTAGGCGTTGAAGCTCAAAGACGTGTTGAAACCGGTTTTCGAAGAGATTTTCGGTGATGACCGAGACCCCTTGAGCCTGAGTAAGAAGGGCCATGATCTGGGCCTGAAGGTCGGTGGGGAAACCGGGATAAGGGGCCGTAACCACCTCAAGGGCCTTTAGTCTCCGAGGCGCATAGGCCCAAAGGCGAGAGCCTTCTACTTCTATCTCTAGCCCTGCGGCCCGGAATTTTTCTAAGGGGGCCTCCAGAAAGGAGGCCTCGGCTCCGGCCAGCTCTATTTCGCCCCCGGCCAAGCCTGGCAAAAGGAGATAGGTCCCGGTCTCAATGCGGTCCGGAATAATGGCCACGGGTTGGGAGGGGGGAGAAGGATCCGGTCGACCGTAGAGGACGATCCTTTCGGTCCCCAAACCGGCAATTTTTACCCCGAGCAGGCCCAACAAGCGCCCCAAGAAGACCACTTCCGGCTCCCGGGCCGCGTTACGGATCTCGGTTCTCCCGGAGGCTAGGGCCGCGGCCATTAAGAGATTTTCGGTGGCGGTGACCGAGGGAATGTCCAGGATGATTTCGGCCCCCTTGAGACCTTGGGGAGCAGAGGCCTTGATATAGCCGTGGGAAAATTCGATCCGGGCTCCGAGCCTTTCAAGCCCTCGCAGGTGCAGGTCGATAGGACGTTTGCCTATGGGGCATCCCCCAGGGAGGGCCACCCGGGCCCGACCGAAACGGGCTAAAAGGGGGCCCAGGGTCAACACCGAAGCCCGCATGCGCCGGACCAAGGCGTAAGGAGTCTCGGCCTGCTCCAGCTGAGAAGTGTCTATCCAAAGGCGATCCCCTTCTTCCCGCCAGAAGGCCCCCAAATAGTTGAGGAGCTCCAGCATAGTGTAAAGATCGCTCACTCGAGGGACATTGGTGAAGACGAAAGTCCCCGGGGCCAGGATGGTGGCTGCGAGAGCCGGCAAGACGGCGTTTTTGGCCCCGCTGATGCGAATAGTGCCGCTTAAGGAATAACGGCCTTCGATCTCTAAGTACTCTCTCACCTCTCCACCACCGCTACCCGGTCAAAACCGGAAAGATCTTGATAGAAATGGACCTGGTAGCCCTTTTGCCGACAAAGTTCTTCCACGGCCTGCCTTTGATCATAACCGATTTCCAGGAACATTTTAGCCCCCTCCGCCAGGTAAAGGCCAGCCTCAGCCAAGGTGCGTTTAAGAAACAAAAGCCCCTGTTTCCCGGCCCAGAGGGCCTCTTGAGGTTCATAATTTAAGACTTCCGGCGGAAGATGGGGATAATCTTCTTCGGAGACGTAAGGGGGATTGGAAAGGAGGGCCTTAAACCCGGCTCCCGGGTGCAAAGGAGCGAGCCAGTCCCCTTGGACTAAAAGTAGGCGGGGTTCCAGTTGGTAGTATTTCCGGTTTTCCTGGGCCACCTTTAAGGCCTGGGGAGAGATCTCCACCCCTAGGCCTTTAAGGGCCGGTCTTTCAAGCAAAGCCGTAATAATAACCACCCCAGAGCCCACTCCCAGCTCTAAGATCCAGCCTTCTTTCGGCCCCTCTTCCAGAAAGGCCTCCACCAAGACCTCGGTCTCGGGTCTAGGAATGAGGACCCCGGGTCTAACCTTGAAAGACCGTCCCCAGAATTCTACTTCTCCTAGCACCAAAGCTAAAGGGAGTCCTTGGGCCCGCAAGTTCACCTTTTCCCAAAAGAGATCCGCAGGAAAGGGGCGGTCCGGGGCGAGGTAAAGATCTAAGGGCCGTATCCCCAAGAGGGCGGCCAGGATAAAGCGACACTCCCTTTCGGCTTCCTCAGGACTCCAACCTCGGGAGACGAGAAACCGTTTTCCTTGAGCCAGAGCCTCCCGGATGGTCTTCAATGGCCTTTGGGACGTAAGCGGTTCAAGATTATTTCGTAGGTGTCCTCCTCGGTGCGCAGACGCCGCAGGCTGGTGGCCACTTCGAACCGGTTTTCCGCCAACTTCAAGAAGGGCACCAGCACCCGGGCCCGTTCCCGATCGTGGGCCAAATAGATCTCTCCCCCGGGTCGGAGGTAGCGATCAAAGAGGTCAAAAAGGGGTTGAAAGAAGCGCCCAGCATAAATGATCTCGGCCCCCATAATGATATCAAATTCCCCTAATTCCACCGGTTGAAACCAGTCCAACCGGGTCACCCGGACCTTCAGACCGTTGATCTCCGCCGCCTGGGCCAGAAGTTTTAAAGGTGGATCTTGGTATTCCGTAAGGGTTACCTCGTGCCCGAAGGCCGCCGCCACTAGCCCCGGGACTCCCAAACCAGCCCCTATCTCGAGAATCCTTTTGGGGGGCTTGAGGGTAGCCACAAAATCCGCCAGCACCAGGGCCGACTCCCAAAGTTTGGCCCAAAAGGGGAACTCTTGGGTAGGGCTCTCAGGCGAAAAGAAGGCCTCTAGATTGGCCGGCCTAAGGATAGAGATTTCACGGTCTCGGATCCGGACTGGTTCTTGGACTATCGGGAATCTTTCTCTCATCTTTCGGGTCTCCGGCTTAATTTTACTGCAATATACCGCTTTTTCCCCCGACGCCAAATTTCGAGCTTTACCCGTTCGCCAGGAGACTTGGAAAGGACTAGATGGAAGAGCTCTTCCGGGGTCCGTAGGGGCCAGTCGTTGAGTTTAAGCAATACGTCCCCCCCAAGCCTATAAATCCGATGTCCCAAGGCCTGGAGATTTTCCCCTCCCCGGAGTCCGACCCGGGCCGCAGGGCTTCCGGAGTAGACCTTGGTGACCAAAAGTCCCTCTGCTTGGGGAAGTTTTAAAACCTTGGCCAGGGTCCGATTGACCGGAAGGGTCTCCACCCCCAGCCAGGCCCAAGAGACCTCTCCCTTTTTCAGGAATTGTTCCACGGCCCTTGCTATCTCTTCCTGTGTGATGAGCATTGTCGCGGTAAATCCTTTCTTTTAAGCCTTGCTTATTAAAAGTTGTAATAATAGAGAAGG
>JALWWR010000203.1 GCA_026993045.1 Thermodesulfatator sp. | reverse complement strand
TTTTTGTAGCCTCCAAGGCCGGGAAAAATTTTTACAACAAAAGGTCTAGTGCTGGGCCTTCTTTTGGGGCTTTTGGCCCCGGCCCAAGCGGAAATCTATCGTTATGTAGACCCAAACGGCCGGGTCCATTTTACCAATGTCCCTATCGGACCGGGTTGGGAGCTTTATTTTCCGGCTCCCAAGCGCTCTCGAAGAATAAGAGGATACTATCGTCCCCGAATTTATAGTTCCTCTCACTGGGATAGGCTCTTTGAGGAGGTGGCCCGCCAAGAAGGTCTGTCGCCGGCCTTGCTTAAGGCTATAGCCCGGGTGGAATCCGCCTTTGATCCTCAAGCCGTTTCTCCTAAAGGGGCCTTGGGGCTTATGCAACTTATGCCGGAGACAGCCCGGATTGTAGGGGTTAGAGATCCTTTTGATCCCCAAGAAAATGTGAAAGGAGCCGCCCGGTTTCTAAAATATCTTCTTCAAGAGTTCGGATCCTTGGAAGAGGCCTTGGCAGCTTACCATGCCGGACCAGAGGTGGTTAAAAGATACGGAGGACTTCCTCCTTATCCTGAAACTAGAAGGTACGTGCGTTCGGTTTTGAAATACTTTCGGGCTTATCAACCCTAAACCTTCGCTAATTTTAGTTCTCATGGTAAGGTGAGGACGACCCTCAGAAAGGAGGTTTTCCATGCCTAGATGGAATCCTGAAAAGAGGCTCTTAGAGCACGTGCATACTAAATTTTGGCAACCGGAATTGAAAGAAGTTTCCGAACCTAACTTGATGAAAGAGATCTTCCCCTATACCGATGTCCCCTATGTAGAATTTGATCATCGTTATCTCCCGCCGGCTCCGGCCCAAGAGATATGGATCACGGATACCACTTTCAGAGACGGCCAGCAGGCTCGTCCCCCTTACACTGTGCAGCAGATCGTAGACCTTTATAGTCTTCTTCATCGCCTAGGGGGTCCTAACGGGGTGGTTCGCCAGTGTGAATTTTTCCTTTATACCCAGAAGGACCGGGAGGCGGTGGAGAAGTGTCTGGCTCTGGGGTACCGCTATCCAGAAGTTACGGGCTGGATCCGGGCCAAGGCCGAAGATCTCAAGCTGGTAAAGGAGATGGGCCTAAAAGAGACTGGGATCCTTACCTCCTGCTCCGACTACCATATCTTCCTCAAACTCAAAAAGACCCGTAAGCAAGCTCTGGAGGATTATCTCGCCATTGTAAAGGAGGCCCTGGCCTTGGGGATCACGCCGCGGTGTCATTTCGAGGATGTGACCCGGGCGGATATTTTCGGTTTCGTCATTCCCTTTGCCATAGAGCTTATGAAGCTCAGAGAGGAATCGGGGATCGATATCAAGATCCGACTTTGTGATACCTTAGGCTTGGGAGTGCCCTTCCCGGAGGCTGCCCTTCCGAGGAGCGTGCCCAAATTAGTGCGGGCCTTTATTGAAGAGGCCGGGGTGCCGGGGGAGCTCTTAGAGTGGCACGGTCATAACGATTTTTATAAATCCGTGATCAACCCTACCGCGGCCTGGCTTTACGGCTGTGCAGCGGTAAACTGCGCCCTCCTGGGATACGGGGAGCGGACCGGAAACACGCCCCTTGAGGCCATGGTCTTTGAGTATATCTCCCTTCGGGGCACCCATAACGGCGTGGATACCCGGGTAATTACAGAGATTGCGGACTACTACCGGGAAGTTTTGGGCGAGAAGATCCCGGCTAACCAGCCCTTCGTGGGTTCGGAATTTAACGCCACCCGAGCCGGTATCCATATCGACGGGCTCCTCAAAAACGAAGAAATTTACAACCCCTTTGACACCAAAAAACTCCTAAACCGGCCCATTGGGATTATTATTACGGACAAGAGCGGTACGGCTGGCATTGCCTACTGGATCAACACCCATTTCCACCTTAAAGGTGAGCGCCAGATCGACAAGAAGCACCCCGGAGTGGCCAAGATCTACAAACAGATTATCAAACAATACGAGGCTGGGCGGATAACTTCTATTTCAAATGAAGAAATGATGCATCTGGTGCGGAAATATCTTCCGGAGCTCTTCGTCTCGGATTTGGATCGCATGAAGGCCCGGGCCGAAAGGCTGCTTTCGAAACTAGCCGAAAAGCTGGCGGAACATCCAGCTATCGCCTCTATGGATCCTCAACAAATTGTGCCGGTACTTCGCGAGTTTCTGGAAGAGCATCCCTATATCCAGTTCATTTACGTGGTGAACGAAGAGGGGAAACGCATCACGCCTTTGATCACCCATGTGGAGGACCGGGGGAAGTACGAGCACGCCCTCAAAGACGAAGATTATTCCGATCGGCCTTGGTTCATTGAGCCTTTCCGAACTGGAAGGGTCTACATCTCGGATTTTTATACCTCCAAAGTAACAGGGGCCCTGTGCCTCACGGTGTCCGCCCCTATCCGGGATCGCTACGAAGAAGTGGTGGGCATCCTCGGCATGGACATAAGGTTTAAAGAACTTATGCGGATGGAGGAGGAAGACGAAGAAGAGGCTGCTTGACCAGATAGCTCGAAAAGAGCATCATCTCCCCGAAGGTCGTTTCACTAACCCCTGGTTCGAGGGCGAGGCCCCTGCGGTAAAGGATATCTTGAAATGGCGGGCGGTGCGCCTGTGGGAAAAGAACCGGGAGGCCTCCATCCCGGTAAAGAGACTTGAACCGGATGAGTTACTGGAAGGGGATCAGGTCTGTTTCTTAGGGCACAATACGGTCTGGTTAAGGGTCGGAGGCCAAACTTTTATTTTTGATCCCATTTTAGGCCCCATAAGTGGTCTGATGCGGCGCACCATTCCGGCTCCTATCTCGGCTGAAGAGCTTCCCTCTCCGGATCTAATTCTAGTCTCTCATGCCCATCGGGATCATCTGGATCGTCCCACCCTGAAAAGGATCGCCCGGGGTTCCGCCCTAGTTCTTCCTCTTAAGGCCGGTCGGTATCTCCGAGGAAACGGCTTCGTAGAGTTGGATTGGCTTTCCGAGACTCGAGTAAAAGAGGCTCGGGTGATGGCCCTTCCCCTGCAACACTGGTCCCAGCGAGGGCTTTTCGACCATAACACCAGTCTCTGGACCGGATATTTGGTGGAGGTCGGGGGGCTTAGGGTCTTTTTTGGGGGAGACACGGGTTATTTTCCGGGTTTTAAAGAAATAGGGGAAGAGTTTGGCCCCTTTGACCTAGCCTTTTTGCCTTGCGGAGCTTATAAGCCTCGTCGCTTGCTAGCGCCTTTTCACATGAGTCCCGAGGAGGCCGTGCAAGCTGGAATAGAACTTAAAGCGCGCCTTTTAATCCCTATTCATTGGGGGGCCTACTTTTTAGGAGACGAACCCTTTGAGGATCCTCCCCAGCGCTTTGAAAAAGAGGCTCGCAACCGGAGGGTCTCAGCTCGGGTCTTATATCCGGGAGAAATTTTAAGACTCTAGAGGGCTAATATTTTAAAGGTCCTTTGAATCTTTGATATA
>JALWWR010000202.1 GCA_026993045.1 Thermodesulfatator sp. | reverse complement strand
GAATGGGTGCGGGAGAACTATGTTTCTCTCTTTCAAGAGGCCCTTTCGGAGCTTTCTTCTTGGCGGGAGGTAAAATTTGAGGTGGAGGAACTTTCTTTCCCGGCCCAGCAAGATCTCCCTTATGAACCCACGCGGGTCTTAGGCCGGCGTCTTTCTCGCCGCTATACCTTTGAGGAGTTCGTGGTGGGAGATTGTAATCGTTTGGCCTACAAGGTTTGTCGTCGGGTAGCGGAAGATCCCCGGGGCCAGGTGGTTTACCTCACGGCGGAAAGCGGTTTAGGAAAGAGCCATCTCTCACAGGCCGTAGGCAACCTAGCCCGCCGCCGGGGCCAGAGCCGTATCTGTTATCTCACGGCCCGGGATTTTACTTCCCAGTTGGTTCGGGCCTTAAAGGGGGGGCAGATCGAGGATTTTAAAGATCGCACCTGGAGGCATTGTGACGTCTTAGTACTAGAAGAGGTCCATCATCTCCCAGGCAAAGATTTCACCCAAAGCGAGCTGGCTTTAGCCTTAGACTATCTTTACGATGAGGGCAAAGCGGTGGTCTTTACCTCTCTTCAACGCCCCCACGAACTCTCCCATCTAGACTCGGCCTTGCGCTCCCGGCTCTCAGCCGGGATGATCGTCCGTATCAATCCCCCGGATTACGAGACTCGTAAAAACATTATCCGCCGGAAGGCCAAAAATCAGGGGCACACCTTTTCGGAGGAGGTAGTGGAATACTTGGCCCGGCATTTACGGGGTGACATAAGACAGATCGAGAGCGCTGTGGCTGGCCTTATCGCTCGGGCCAGCATTTTGCATCAGCCCATTACTTTGGATCTGGCCCGGGAGTTGGTGGTGGAACTTTCACCTCCGGTGGCCCAGGATTTGGCCTCTTTGGTGCTGGAATTGGTGTGCCGCAATTTTCGGGTCTCGGTGGAAGAACTAGTCTCTAGATCCCGCAAAAAAAAGATAAGCGAACCCCGGCAGGTGGCCATGTTCTTCCTGCGGAAATATACTCAGGAGAGCCTTTCGGCTATTGGCCAGCGTTTTAATCGCGATCATGCCACCGTAGTTTACGCCTTACAGAACATTGAAAAAAAGAGGGCTGCTTCTCCAGCCTTTCGCTATCAATTAGAATATCTGGAGCGGGAGATCCAGGAAAAAATAGAAGGGGAGAGCGATTGGCAGCCTAAATCGCAGGTCCCGGCGGGAGCTTAAACGCCTCCTTAAGGATCGTTTTCTAGAAGGCGAGGCCGAACGTCTGGCTTACGCCTACGACGCCTCGGGAGAGGTCCGGGTCCCCGAGGCCGTGGCCCTGCCCTGCACGCCGGAAGAGGTCTCCCGCATTTTGGCTCTCTCTTATGAAGAGGAATTTCCGGTAGTTCCCCGGGGAGCTGGGACTGCCACCACCGGGGCCCCCTTAGCTTCGGAAGGGGGGCTGGTCTTGGCTTTAACCCTTATGGATCGGATCCTTGAGATTAACGCCGAGGATCTGGTAGCGGTGGTGGAGCCCGGGGTAGTGAACGCCAAGCTTAAAGAGGCCCTGGCTGGGCGGGGGCTCTTTTATCCTCCGGACCCGGCTAGCTTTCGTTTCTCTACTCTTGGCGGAAATGTAGCCACCGGAGCTGGAGGCCCCAAAGGTCTTAAATACGGAGTGACCCGAGACTATGTCCTAGCTCTCGAGGCGGTCCTTCCAGGCGGGGAGATCCTGCCTCTGGGCACCCGGACTTTAAAAGGGGTGGTTGGTTACGACCTTACCCGTCTCTTGATAGGCTCTGAAGGGACCCTGGCGGTAATCACCAAGATTACTTTGAAGGTCCTGCCCTTGCCTCCTAAAAGGGCGACCTTGGCCGCTGGCTTTGCTACCGGTGCCGAGGCCCTTTCAGCCATGCAGGCGGTGCTTTCCGCGGGACTTCTTCCAGCGGCGGCCGAGTTTTTAGACGAAGTGGTGTTAAGGGCCTTGGAGATCCCTCAAAAAGGAGTACAAGGACTGCTTCTTTTTGAGTTTGACGGCCCTGAAAAGGCCGTAGAAGAAGAACTCCATCAGGCTTTCAAGATCTTAGAGTCCCGAAGCCTCTTTCTCGAAAGGGCCGAAGGAGCTTCTTCCGAAAGGCTCTGGGAGATGAGGCGCTCGGTCTCCCCGGCCCTTAAAAAACTGGGCTCCAAACGCCTAGCCGATGATGTGGTTCTTCCCCGCTCTCACTTAGGGACTTTTTTAGCCACAGCCAGAGAACTTTCAGATCATTTCGGGCTTCCGGTGGCTTGTTTCGGGCATGCCGGAGATGGAAACTTGCATGTGAATATCCTTTATGAACCTTCCCAGGAGGACCGAGCCCAGGCCCTCCGTGAAGAAATTCTTAGGAAGGTGTTGGAGCTTTCGGGCACCCTTTCCGGAGAGCATGGGATAGGTCTTCTAAAAAAGGCCTATCTTCCCTGGGAGATCTCTCCCGGGGCCTTAAAGTTGATGAAGGCTATCAAGACCCTCTTTGACCCCAAAGGCCTTCTAAATCCTTATAAGGTCTTTTAACGCTTTATCCTTTGCATAGTAATTTCTTCTTCAACAAGACTTCCCAAAATTGACACAAACCTCAAAAAAGTAGCAAAAACTTGCCTTTTGGGCTTTATGTAGGCACTTTTTAATTATGTTGACTCTCTCCGAATATCTGGGGGCCCGCGAACCTCAACTTCTGCACCTTACAGTCACCGGACGATGCCAGGCCCGTTGTCAAGGTTGCATCAACGCCCTTTCTTTTGGAGATCGTAAAGAATTTGCCCTTTCTTGGGAGTGCGAACCAGAAAGGGATGCTCAAGCCTTAGTTACTCTTATCCACTCTTCTTCTAAGCCTACGGTAGTAGCCTTTTACGGTGGCGAACCTCTTTTGGCTCCCGAAAAGATCCTTTCGGTTCAACAGAGGTTGCGCCAAAGACTTAATGGGAATTTCGTCCGCTTTATGCTTTATACTAATGGAGAACTGATCCGGTCAGTGGCTTCTAAGTTTCCCCGAATTTTTAAAGATCTTTGGCTGGTATCGGTTTCCATCGACGGTTCCGAAGAACAACACGAACGTTTTCGAAAAGGCACTAAATTGGCCCGCATTAAGGAAAACCTGAAGGTCCTACGAAAGTGCTCTTCTGCGAAAGTCCTCATGTGGTCTACTTTGCGGGAAGGGGCCTTGCTAAGGGATTGTGTAGAAGAATTCTTGAGACTTGAGGCCCAAGGCCTGGTAGACTATTTCTTCTGGCATCTTATAGAGACCGACGAACCCCTCCGTTCCTTTGAGACCTTTTTTCAGGCTTATTTGGAAGATCTTTATTTTTTATTCGAACTGTATCTAACTCGGCTCTCGGAGAGGCGGCTCCTGCCCATTCTACCCTTAAACGAACTCTTCTTCTTTCTGCTCCGCGGTATCAGGCGAGGGCATACCGGTTGCGGGGTGGAGAGGGCCGCTAATTTTGATCTCCAAGGAGGTAAACTTTTCC
>JALWWR010000201.1 GCA_026993045.1 Thermodesulfatator sp. | reverse complement strand
CTTCCTAGGCAAGGCCTGTCTCATCGTGTTCGTTCCTTTAGACTATTTCGACTTCCTTCGCACCCAAAAGACCCTAGAGCTTTTAAATTCTTTGGCGGAAGAGGGCTGGCAGATCATCCTGCTGAGCGCCAAAATTTAGCTAGACTAACCTAGCTTAAAGCCCTCGGCCAAGACCTAGGATAAAAGCTCCTTTTCCCACCAGCGGGGAAGGGTGAGGGAGGCCTGGTAAAGTCCCGGGTGATAATAGCGGCCCTCTAAAAGCCGTTGTGGCTCAGAGGGCAGAGCTTGTTTCCCTCCTAAAAGGAAAGCGATCTCGTCTCCATAACAAGGGACCATGGCCCGCAAGACCTTGAGATGAGAAAAGACCTTTCGGGCTCGTCCAAAGGCCTCTTTAAGGATATGTGGAAAAAGTCCCGGAAGGCTGGCCTGTTGGATAAAGACCCCCTCGGGGCTCAAAACCCGGTAAAGCCCTTGATAGAACTCTTCGGTATAAAGACTCCGCGCCGGTCCTACGGGATCGGTGCAATCCACAATGACCACCTGGAAGGCCTCTTCCGGGAATTCCTTTACAGCCTTAAGCCCGTCCATGATCTCAAATCTCAGGCGAGGATCCCCGTAGTCTCCGGTTAACTCCGGAAAATATTTCTGACAGGCCTTAAAGACCGAAAAATCCAGTTCAGCCTGAAATATCTCCTTGATCTCGGGAAATTTCTGTAATTCCCTCAAGACCCCGCCATCGCCCCCGCCAATGATAAGCACCTTTTCTACCGGACCTTTAAGGGCCGCTAAAGGGGTAAAGACGATGGTCTCGTGATAGACGAACTCGTCCCTTTCTGTAAATTGCACGATTCCGTCGAGGACGACTAAACGTCCCCAGAGAGGATTTTTTAGAACTTGAAGATGTTGACCGGCCGGGGTGTGTTCTTCGTAGATTAAGCTAACCCGATAAGCGTGGGCATAATCCCGGCCGATGGCTTCCCGCCACCAATAGTGAGTCAAGTGTTACCCTCGGACCCCAGATTACCCCGCCGCACTTCCACTACATGCATGTAGCGGGGCTGGAAGGCCTCTTTCAGCCGCTCTAAGATCTGATAAGCCTCCTCCTGGGAGCCTGCCATAATATCCACCGCCGCGTAGCCATTTTCAGGCCAGGTGTGGATAAAGATGTGAGCCCCTGGAAAAGTGGCCTTGGCTGATACTCCGTAAGGCTCAAACTGATAAGACATCACCTCTCCCCGCTGTCCAGCCCCGTTTCCTGCAAACCGCAAGGCCCCTTCTACCTCCTTGACTCGGGCCAAAGCCTTAAACGGGGCCTCCCAGATCTCCACCAAAAGATGCGTGGTAATAGGAAAAACAGACCTTTCGCCCCCCTGGGCGGGAACACAATCCAGACGGTCAATCTGGCACACAGGGGACATCTCCCTCATGGCGCACCTCCCCCCAGGCCAGGGCCTGGTTTTGTGAGTTTCCAAATAAAAATGGTCGGGACGGGCGGATTTGAACCGCCGACCCCCCACACCCCAAGCGGGTGCGCTGCCAGGCTGCGCTACGTCCCGAAACCGCAAAAAACCTATATCCATTAGGGCATCTTGTCAAGAGAACTAAAAATTTCTAACATTATATCCTATGTTTCCGGGCTCCTTTAAGAATCTGGGACCAAGAAAGAAAACCAAAGAGGCCAAGAACAACCGAAAGACAAAGGGCCTAGTCCTCAAAAGGAGTGGGCCTTAAGGGGTCTCATGCTTCCTTTCCCTCTGGGGCTAGCCTTCTGGAAAGCCGTTATCCGCCGTTTTTGGAAAGATCAATGCCTTACCCAGGCCCAAGCCTTAACCTATACCACCCTCTTTGCCCTTATTCCTCTCCTAGCCCTCATTTTTGCTATCGTTCGGCTATTCATCCAGGCCGAAGACATTATGGCCAAGGCCGAGAACCTCTTGACCCAGTTCTTAAACCCCGCGGCTCTGGATTTAGTACAAGAAACGGTCTTTCGCCTCCTAGCCAAAGCCCAACAGGCCCCCCTGGGCAAAGCCAGCATGCTCATCTTCTTTCTGATGATTTTGGGACTTCTCATGCAAACCGAGGGTACCTTGAACGCCATTTTCCGGGTTCGCCGAGGACGGCGCTTCCTACAAAAACTAAGCGTCTACTGGATGGGGATCACTTTGGGGCCAGTGCTTTTGATTCTGCCTCTCATGGGAGCCTTTTACCTCTCCCATTTTGCCGAACGCATCGCCTTTCTTTCCTGGCCCTTGCGGGGGCTCCATCTCATCACGGCCATCTTTTCTTTTGCCGGTCTTTATTTCTATCTTCCTGGGCGCAAGGTGAAACTACCGGCGGCCCTATGGGGAGGCCTGGTGGCCGGTCTCCTTTGGGTCTTAATGGCCTATCTTTACACCCTTTATACCGCAAAAGCGGTAAGTTATTCCAAGCTTTACGGCTCCCTAGCGGCCTTTCCTCTTTTTCTCCTATGGCTTTTTCTTTCTTGGACCGTAACTCTTTTTGGGGCGGAAGTAGCCGCAGTCTTTGAAGAAAGAGATTGGTTAAGCAACGGCTATCAGGGTCCTAAACCTATGCTAGCCCTAGCCTTGGTGCTAGAACTGGGAGAGGCCTATAAAAAGGGGGAAGCCCCCCTTGAAATTTTTGATCTTGCCCATAGATTACAGTTGTCGCCCAGCACGGTGGAAGAAATCTTGGAAGCTCTAGAGAAGGACGGTTTGGTCTTGCGCACCGAGGAGGGATTTTTTTTGGCGCGGGAAATGGATCAGATCCAAATCTTAGAGGCCCTGGGGCCCTTCTGGGGCCGGCTCCCAGCCCAAGAACCCGATCCTCCCAATCTTAAAAGGGCCTATCTGATTTTTAAGAACTTAGAACACCAACTCCATCAACCGGTGAGTGGAAATGGCTCGCTGTAGACTCTGCCGACAGGAGGGGAAGTCCACCAAAGCCGAGATCTTTTTAGCGGCTCATCGGCTGCCCCTTTGTAAAACCCATTTCGGAGCCTGGTTCGAACGTTATGTGGACCGCACCATTAAGGCCTTTCGTATGTTTTCCCGGCGCGAAAAGATCTTGGTGGGCATTTCCGGCGGCAAAGATAGTCTCACCGTCTGGCAGGTCTTAACGGCTCTGGGTTACGAAGCTGACGGGATCTTTATCTACCTGGGTATTGAAGAAGATTCCTTCTCCTTGCTTTCTAAAAGAGCCGCGGAGGAGGCCTCTCGAAAAATCGGCCGCCCCCTTCACATAGTGGATATGACCCAAGAGCTAGGGTTTAGTGTCCCAGACCTCCGCCGCAAGACCCGCAAATACTGCTCCTTATGCGGAAGCGTGAAAAGATATTACCTCAATCTTTTGGCCAAGCGGCTAGGCTACCAAGTGATCGTAACGGGTCACAACTTAGACGACGAGGCCTCTTCTTTATTGGGAAATCTCTTGACCTGGAACCTTAAATATTTGGCCCGGAAATATCCCGTACTTCCAGAGGGACAGGGTTTTGTAC
>JALWWR010000200.1 GCA_026993045.1 Thermodesulfatator sp. | reverse complement strand
TGAGTAGTGCGCTTAAGGCTTTTGATCATAAAGTTCTTGATCGTTCGGTGGCCGAGATTGTGCGTACGGCCCGGGACACCGGAGCCCGAGTGGTAGGACCTATTCCTCTCCCTACCAAGATTAGCCGGTGGACGGTGCTTCGGTCTCCGCATATCGATAAAAATTCCCGGGAACAGTTCGAGATTCGGACCCATAAGCGATTGCTTGATATCTTGGAGCCCACCCAGCAAACCATTGACGCCTTGATGCAGCTTGAGCTTCCCGCTGGGGTGGAAGTGGAGATCAAGCTTTAAGGAGTTTGAGCCATGATAGTGGAAGGGCTTATAGGGAAAAAGTTAGGCATGACCCGGATCTTTAACGAGGCCGGGGAAGTGATCCCGGTAACGGTCCTCGAGGTAGGGCCCTGTACGGTGGTCCAGGTCAAGACTGAAGAGACTGACGGGTATAACGCGATCCAACTGGGTTTTAAACCCAAGAAGCTCACTAAGATCAACAAGCCCTTGCGGGGGCACTTCCTTAAGGCCGGTTTGGATCACGGATTTTATATTTTGCGGGAATTCCGAGTGGAAGATCCCAGCTCTTTCCAGCCTGGTCAGGTTTTGAGTCTGGAGTCTTTGGGAGTAGAGAAAGGTATCCGGGTAGATGTTACCGGAAAGACTAAAGGGCGCGGTTTTACAGGAGCCATTAAACGCTTGAACTTCAGCCGGCAACCCATGAGTCATGGTGCGAAGCAGGTTCACCGGAAACCTGGTTCTTCAGGAGCTAGCACTTTTCCGGGCCGGGTTATCAAGGGTAAAAAGATGCCGGGTCGGTATGGAAACGAGACGGTGACCGTTAAAAATTTGCTAGTGGCGGAAGTCATTCCGGAAAAGAACCTGCTTTTGGTCCGAGGGGCCGTCCCAGGTTGGCCCAACGGTTGGGTAATGGTGTATTTCAAGTAAGGGGTCGGAGCCATGCCGAAGGTTGAGGTCTATAATAGTCAAAAGGAAAAGGTAGGGGAGGCCGAACTTCCCGAAGATATATACGCCGTACCGGTAAAGGTAGGGCTTTTGCACGAGGTAGTGCGCTGGCAGATGGCCCGTTGGCGGGCCGGCACCGCCTCCACCAAGACCCGGGGTGAGGTGCGAGGCGGAGGGCGCAAGCCCTGGCCCCAGAAACACACTGGGCGGGCTCGGCAAGGTTCTATCCGGGCCCCGCACTGGGTAGGAGGGGGCACGGTCTTTGGTCCCAAGCCCCGGAGCTATGCCTTTAAGCTTAATAAAAAGGTAAGACGTTTAGCCTTAAAGATGGCCCTTTCTAATCGGGTGGCTGCGGGACATCTTTTTGTAGTAAGCGACTTGGGGCTGGGAGAAAAGCCCCGGACCAAGGATTTTCGGGCCTTTTTAGATCGCTTTGGGGTGGAAGAGGCCCTGGTGGTAGTACCAGAAAGGGATATGGTGGCTGAAAGAAGTGCCCGAAATCTTCCCAAGGTAAAGGTGCTAGCGGTGGAAGGGCTTAACGTTTACGATATACTTAATCACGCTTACGTCTTTTTGCGTCAAGACGCGCTTCCCAAAATAGAAGAGAGGTTGAGGAGAACAAAATGAGTGTGGCGAAAGACCCTAGACAGATAATTTTGGCCCCGGTGATTACGGAAAAGTCCATGTGGCTCAAGGAGAAGTACAATCAGGTGACCTTCTGGGTGCATCCCGAGGCCAACAAGATCGAGATACGGCGGGCTATTGAAGATCTCTTCAAGGTGAAGGTAGAGAAGATCCAAACGGTACGGGTGAAGGGAAAGCCCAAGGGGCGCTGGCCGCGGGAAGGGCGGCGGTCTCTTAGGAAAAAGGCCATAGTGCGTTTGGCCCCAGGGCAAACCATAGAATTCTTTGAAACGGTTTAAGGGGTAGGAAGATGCCGATAAAAACTTGCAAACCCACTTCGCCGGGAAGAAGGTTTCAATCCTATCTGGTTAATCCGGAGCTTTCGGACAAAGAGCCGGAGAAGTCCTTGGTAGAGCCCCTCAAAAAGACCGGGGGCCGCAACTGTTATGGCCGGGTTACTTGCCGTCACCGAGGTGGGGGGCATAAGCGGCTCTACCGGATTATTGATTTTAAGCGGGACAAAGATGGAGTGCCGGCTAAAGTGGTGGCCCTAGAGTATGACCCCAACCGTTCGGCTAACATCGCCCTTCTCCATTATGCCGACGGGGAAAAGCGATATATTCTGGCTCCAGTGGGACTTAAGGTGGGCGACGAGGTGATGAGCGGGGAGCAGGTAGAGGTAAAGGTGGGTAACTGTATGCCTTTGAAAAATATTCCTGTAGGCACCGTGGTGCATAACATCGAGCTTAAGCCAGGAAAAGGAGGGCAGTTGGCCCGTTCGGCCGGGGCCTTTGCCCAGGTCTTGGGAAAAGACCGAAATTATGTGCACCTCCGTCTTCCTTCGGGGGAGATCCGGATGGTGCATGAACGCTGTCGGGCCACTATCGGTCAGGTAGGCAATCTGGACTGGGAGAATGTGGTTCTGGGTAAGGCCGGGCGGAAACGTTGGTTAGGGCGGCGTCCCCGGGTGCGAGGCGTGGCCATGAACCCGGTGGATCACCCCATGGGCGGAGGTGAGGGGCGGACCCATGGTGGTCGCCATCCTTGTTCTCCTTGGGGGCAGCCGGCCAAGGGGCTCAAGACTCGCGGAAAGAAACCCTCCGATAAATTTATAATTCGGCGGCGGAAAGGTTAGGGGGTAGTTAGATATGCCTAGGTCAAAGAAGAAGGGGCCTTTTGTAGACGAGCACCTCATGAAAAAGGTGCTCCAGGCCAAAGAGACGGGAGACAAAAAGGTTATCAAGACTTGGAGTCGGCGTTCCACCATTGTGCCGGAGATGGTGGGGCTCACCTTTGCGGTCCACAATGGGCACAAATTCATTCCGGTTTACGTTACGGAGAACATGGTGGGACACAAACTGGGAGAATTTGCCCCTACTAGGACCTATCGGGGACACGCGGCGGACAAGGGTAAAGGCAAGAAAAAATAGAGGGGTTAAACCATGGAGGCTAAGGCCGTAGCCAAATACGTGAGGATTTCACCTTATAAGGCGCGACCGGTTATAGATCTCATTCGAGGAAAAGAGGTGCAGGAGGCCCTCAATATATTGGAATTTACGCCTAAGAAAGCGGCTCGGCTCATAAAGAAGGTCTTAGAGAGCGCTATTGCTAATGCGGAGCACAATTACAATATGGATCCCGATCGGTTGTATGTAAAAAGGGCTTATGTAGACGAAGGGCCGAGACTTAAGCGGATCTGGCCTCGGGCTTGGGGCCGGGCCAGCCGGATTCTAAAAAGGACCAGTCACATTACCGTCGTGGTGGAAGAAAAGACTTAAAAGGAGGGGAGGTCTTGGGTCAGAAAGTAAATCCCATAGGATTGAGGATTGGGGTCACCCGCACCTGGGATTCCCGGTGGTTCGGCAAGGGTAAGGAATTTGCGGAAGCGGTTAAGGAAGACCATGAGATCCGCAAACATATCAAGGCCCGACTCAAACATGCGGGAATTTCTAAGATAGAGATTGAAAGGGCGGCTAATCGGGTAAGGGTGATTATTCATACCGCCCGGCCAGGGATTGTGATTGGAAAAAAAGGGGCGGAGATCGAAAAGCTCAAAGAGGAGTTGATAAAGCTTACCAAAGGCAAGGAGATCGTAATCGATATCCAGGAGGTTCGAAGACCGGAGCTTGAGGCCCAACTGGTGGCGGAAAATATAGCGGTGCAACTGGAGCGTCGAGTGAGCTTTCGGCGGGCTATGAAACGGGCGGTGGCTTTGGCCTTACGCTTTGGGGCCCAGGGGATTCGGGTCCAGTGTAAGGGCCGGCTTGGAGGAGCAGAAATTGCCCGGAAGGAATGGTATCGGGAGGGCCGCGTGCCCCTTCATACCTTGCGGGCGGATATTGATTACGGATTTGCCGAGGCCTTGACCAAATACGGGGTAATCGGGGTCAAGGTCTGGATTTTTAAAGGCGAGGTCTTGCCCGAAAGGGGCGGCGTAGGAGAAGCTATCACCATTTAAGGGGTGTGAGCCATGTTATTGCAACCACGCAAGGTCAAATATCGAAAGAGGCAGAAGGGCCGGATCCGAGGTAAGGCCACCCGGGGTTGCGCGGTGGAGTTTGGGGAGTTTGGGCTTAAGGCCTTGGAGGCCGGACGCCTTACTTCCCAGCAGATTGAAGCCGGCCGAGTAGCTATTGTGCGCTGTGTGCGGAAGGGCGCCAAGATCTGGATCCGGGTCTTTCCAGACAAGCCTATTACCAAGAAGCCGGCCGAGACCCGGATGGGTAAGGGAAAGGGTTCGGTAGAAGGCTGGGTAGCGGTAATTAAACCGGGCCGAGTCATTTATGAGATCGAGGGCGTTCCGGAGGAGCTGGCGCGGGAGGCCTTGCGGTTGGCTTCGGATAAGCTGCCCTTTAAATGTAAGATTGTCTCGCGGGAGGATCGGCTATGAAGGCGGAAGAGTTGCGGGAACTGGCCATTCCAGAGCTTAAGGAAAAGTTGCGGGAGCTACGGGAAGAGTTGTTTAACCTGCGCTTTCAGAAAAGCATTCACCAGTTAGAAAATCCCATGCGGATTAGAGAGGTCAAAAAGGATATCGCGCGGGTTTTAACCGTGATCCGGGAAAAGGAATTAAATCTTCGCTAAAGGGTTAAGGCTATGGGAAAGAGGAAGGAATATATAGGGACGGTGGTTAGCAATAAGATGGACAAGACCGTGGTGGTGATGGTGGAGCGGTTGATACAACATCCGCTTTACAAAAAATACATTAAGCGCCGCAAGAAGTTTATGGCTCACGACGAGGGCAATCAATGTGAGATTGGCGACCGGGTCTTGATTGAAGAGACTCGTCCCCTTTCCCGTCACAAACGCTGGCGGGTGAAGAGGATCTTGGAGAGGGCTCCTAAACTGGAGGTGGAGGAAACCACCGGAGAGGAGAGTTAGCCATGATTCAGCAAGAGACCACCCTTAACGTGGCCGACAATTCCGGGGCCAAGAAAATCATGTGCATCCGGGTTTTAGGAGGCTCAGGGCGTCGTTACGCCCGCATTGGAGACGTAATTGTGGCTTCAGTGAAGGAGGCCCTTCCTAACTCCAAGGTCAAAGAGGGGGATGTAGTCCGAGCGGTGGTGGTGCGTACCCGTAAAGAGCAACCCCGTCCGGACGGCACCGCTATTCGTTTTGAAGAGAATGCGGCGGTCCTTATCAATCAATATGGGGAGCCGGTGGGCACCCGTATCTTTGGTCCGGTGGGCCGGGAGTTGCGGGCTAAAAAGTTCATGAAAATCATCTCATTGGCACCGGAAGTCCTTTAAGGAGAGGGGGAACATGCTTTTCAAGAGAGCCAAAAGAAAGTTGCCCAAACCCCATGAGGCCAAGTGTCATGTGCGTAAGGGGGACAAAGTAGTGGTGATTGCAGGCAAAGACAAGGGCAAGATCGGTAAGGTCCTGCAGGTCTTCCCCCGCAAACAGCGGGCGGTGGTGGAAGGGGTGAATATTGTGAAACGTCATATGAGACCCACCCCTTACAGCGAGGGGGGAATCGTAGAAAAGCCCGCCCCCATCCATGTTTCCAACCTCATGCTTTTTTGTCCTAAATGTAATCGGGGGGTGCGCATTGGGCGCAAGTTCCTGGAGGATGGGAGCAAGGTGCGGGTCTGTAAAAAATGCGGCGAGATTATAGAGGCTGAGGAGTAAAGGTATGGCCTGGCTTAAAGAATATTACAAGGAGACGGTAGTGCCGAAACTCAAAGAAAGATTTGGGTATCGCAACCCCTTTGAGGTACCCAAGCTGATGAAGGTCTGTATCAACATGGGCCTGGGAGCGGCGGTGCAAGAGCCCAAGCTCATTGACGAGGCCTTGGAGGAGCTGGCCCTTATCTCGGGGCAGCGCCCCAAGGTCTGTCGGGCCCGGAAGTCCATTGCGGCCTTTAAGCTCCGGGCCGGGATGCCCATCGGGGTGATGGTCACCTTACGAAAGGATCGGATGTATGACTTTTTGACCCGTCTTATCCATGTAGCTTTGCCCCGGGTACGGGATTTCCGGGGGCTTCCGCGACGGGGGTTTGATGGACGTGGTAATTACACTTTAGGCCTGGAGGACCATACCGTCTTTCCGGAGCTTGATCCCAACAAGGTGGGACGAGCCAAAGGTATGAATATCACCATTGTCACCTCGGCGGAGACCGATGAGGAAGCTTACGAGTTGTTAAAACTTATAGGGATGCCTTTTAGGAGGTAAACGGATGCCACGTAAGGCCCAGCTTTTCAAGGAGCCCAAATTTAAGGTGCGACACCGTAACCGTTGTTCGTTATGCGGCAGACCCCGGGCGTATATTCGCCGTTTCGGTCTCTGCCGGATATGTTTCCGAAAATTGGCCTCGGAGGGTAAGATCCCCGGGGTTCGAAAAGCAAGTTGGTAAGGGGTGAAAGGCTATGATGACGGATCCTATTGCGGATATGTTGGCCCGTATTAGAAACGCCCTGCTAGCTAAACACAAGACGGTAGAGGTACCGGCTTCGAAGCTTAAATTGGAGATAGCGCGGATTCTTAAGGAAGAGGGCTATATCGAAGACTATGAATTTGTAGCTGAAGGCCCTCAGGGCAAGATTAACCTCAAACTCAAGTATGACGAAAATCGGCGGCCGGTGATAGCGGGACTTAAGCGGGTAAGCAAGCCCGGGCGCCGAATTTATGCCGGGGCCAAAAAATTGCCGCGGGTTATGGGAGGGCTAGGGATAGCCATTATTTCTACCTCCCGGGGAATTATGACTGATCACGAAGCTCGCCGCCAAAGGGTAGGGGGCGAGATACTCTGCGAGATTTGGTAAGAGGGGTGATGCCATGGCTTTGCTGTCACGGATAGGTCGAAGGCCTGTGCCCTTACCCCAAGGGGTAAAGGTGGAGATAAAAGGGGACCGGATCGTGGTGGAAGGTCCCAAAGGACGTTTAGAAAAACCTTTGCCCCCCATGGTGGAGGTGGAGGTTACGGACCAGGAGGTAAAGGTCAAGCCCCAGGAGGTACGCAAGAAGCTTCAGCGCAAGGCCAAGGCCTTTCAGGGGCTTACCCGGGCTTTGATTAACAATATGGTGATCGGTGTAAGTCAAGGGTATAAGCGGTCCTTAGATATTATCGGTTTAGGTTACAGGGCCGAACTTCAGGGACAGGAGATCGTCTTCCATCTAGGCTATTCTCATCCTATTCATTTCAAGCTGCCGGAGGGGGTTAAGGCCAAGGTGGAAAAGGGGTCGGGGGACGTGCAAGCTCAAGTGGTCCTGGAAGGAATCGATAAGGAGCTTTTGGGGGAAACCGCGGCCCGTATTCGTCGTCTGCGTCCCCCAGAGCCTTATAAGGGTAAGGGGATTCGTTACACCGGAGAACAGATCATCCGCAAGGCTGGAAAAGCGGGTAAGGCTAAATAACGGGGGGAATAAGACCTCCCCGCGGGAGGAAGAAGTATGCTCTACCGGGAGAAGTTTCGGAAATTGGAAAGGAGGGCCCGCCGTAAAAGACGGGTCCGGAAGAAGGTCTTTGGCACACCGGATCGTCCCCGCTTGGCGGTGTATCGCAGCCTTAAGCATATCTACGCTCAGATTATAGACGACACCCGGGGCCATACCCTGGTTTCAGCCTCTTCCCTTTCGCCTGAAATCCGAGAGCGGTGGGAGGAACTTAAGCAAGAAGGAGGCAAGACCGCGGTGGCCCGGGCTGTGGGCGAGCTTTTGGGCCAGAGGGCCTTAGAGGCGGGGATCAAGAAGGTGGCTTTTGATCGTGGAGGCTTTAAATATCACGGACGTGTGAAGGCCCTGGCCGAAGGGGCCCGAAGCGCGGGTCTTGAATTTTAGGTAAGGAGGGTACGCGTTGGCCGAGGCTAAGACTCAAGAACTAATGGAGAAGATCATTTTTATTAACCGGGTAGCCAAGGTCCACAAAGGTGGACGTCGTTTCCGTTTTTCCGCCATTGTGGTAGTGGGAGATGGTCAAGGTCGAGTGGGGTACGGTTTAGGTAAGGCCCCAGAAGTGCCAGACGCTATTCGCAAGGCCCTGGAGAAGGCCCGCAAAAATCTGATTCAGGTACCGGTAATAAAGGGTACGATCCCCCATGAGATCACCTCTGATTTCGGAGCGGCCAAGGTCCTGCTTAAACCCGGACGTCCGGGAACGGGAGTGATCGCGGGTTCTACTATCCGAGCCATTATGGACGCGGCCGGGATCAAAGATGTGGTGACCAAGTGTATCGGAAGCACTAATCCTCACAACGTGGTGAAGGCCACCTTTAAGGCCTTGGAGAACCTCCAGAGTCCGGAGTATGTGGCCCAGAAAAGGGGGATGTCTTTAGAAGAATTCCTGGAGAGGATCGGCCATGGGCAAGAAGCTTAAGATCACTTTGGTGCGAAGCAAATACGGTTGGTCCAAGAAACAACGGGCTACTATTGCTGGTTTGGGACTGCGGAAAATCGGACACACGGTGATCCGTCCCGACGATCCCTGCATTCGGGGTATGGTGGAGAAGGTCAAACATTTAGTGCGGGTGGAGGAAATCCATGAGTGAGCTAATAACTCTAGCCAATCTCAAACCTTTTGCCGATTCCAAACATCGGGAAAAGAGGGTGGGTCGTGGTCCAGGCTCTGGGCACGGAAAGACTGCCTGTCGGGGGCAAAAGGGTCAGCGTTCCCGTTCGGGGGGCGGAGTGCCACCTTGGTTTGAAGGGGGGCAAATGCCTCTCCTCCGGCGTCTGCCCAAACGGGGTTTCAAGAATCCCTTTAGGGTAGAATACGAGGTAGTGAATATTAAAGACCTGGCCCAGCGGTTTTCCGAAGGCCAAGAGGTGGACCTAGCGGCCCTGAGAGAGGCCGGTTTAGTCAAGGGCCGGCAGGTCCGGGTCAAGCTTTTGGGAGAAGGGGAGATCTCTTTTCCTCTCACGGTAAAGGTGCATGCGGTCTCAGCCTCAGCCAAGGAGAAGATCGAGAAGGCTGGAGGCCGGGTAGAAATCATTGGGGGCTAAAGGTGCTTAGGACTTCAGGGGTAGAGAGTTTAGCCAATATTCCGGAGCTCAGACGCCGGATCTTTTTTCTTTTAGCAGCTTTGGCCATCTACCGAATTGCGGTCCACGTCCCGACCCCGGGGATTAATACCGAAGCCCTAGCGGCCTTATTTACCCGGGCTGGGGGCACCATTTTGGGATTTGTGGACATGTTTTCTGGGGGGGCCTTGCGGCGTCTTTCGGTATGCGCCTTGGGAATCATGCCTTATATCAGCGCTTCCATCATTCTTCAGCTCCTTACGGTGGTTTATCCTTCTTTGAAAGAGATGCAGCGCGAGGGCCCGGAGGGCCGGCGCAAGATGGCCTATTACACCCGTTACCTTACGGTTCTTATCTGTCTGATCCAAGGTTTTGGTATCGCCTTAGGTTTAGAAAAGATGACCGGCCCTAATGGGGATCCCATCGTGATGTTTCCGGGCTGGGGCTTTCGGCTGCTCACCATGATTACCCTTACCACCGGGACGGTCTTCCTTATGTGGCTAGGGGAACAGATCACGGAGCACGGGATCGGGAACGGGATTTCCATTATCATTTTTGCCGGAATCGTGGCCCGACTTCCTTCGGCTATTATTAACACTTTTCGCTTTATTAAGACGGGTGAACTTTCGGGGGCTATCCTCTTTTTCGTGTTGGTGTTGGTGGTAGGGGTGCTGGCCTTTACTTGTTTCATGGAGATGGCTCAGCGCCGGATCCCCATCCACTACGCCCGGCGGATGGTGGGCCGACAGGTAGTGGGGGGGCAAAGCACCTATCTGCCTATTAAGGTGAACACGGCCGGGGTAATTCCCCCTATCTTTGCCTCTTCGGTCTTGATGTTTCCGGCCACGGTGGCCTCTTTCGTGCCAGTGCTCTTTTTCCAGAGGTTATCTAACCTTCTACGGCCGGGGCATCTGCTTTACGAGGTCCTTTATGTCCTTTTGATCATCTTTTTCTGCTATTTTTATACCGCCATTATCTTTAATCCCAAGGAAGTGGCGGACAATCTCAAAAAGTGGGGGGGCTTTATTCCAGGGATCCGGCCGGGGAAGGCCACCGAAGAATTCTTAGACCGCATCCTAAACCGGGTCACCTTGATTGGGGCCTTATATGTTTCGGCCATTTGTGTGCTGCCCACCTTTTTGATTGTCAAGTTCAACGTGCCTTTCTATTTTGGCGGCACGGCCCTTTTGATTGTAGTGGGGGTGGCCATGGACACCATGGCCCAGCTTGAGGCCCACCTTTTGACCCGGCGGTATGATAGTCTGGTGCGGGAAGGCCGTCTTAGACGACGGCGTTAAACCAATAGAAAAGGGAGGGGAATGATGAACATCGTATTTTTAGGGCCTCCAGGAGCGGGCAAAGGGACTCAGGCCAAGAGAATTACGGAAAAATATGGTATCCCCCAAATCTCCACCGGGGATATGTTTCGGGAACACCTTTCTAAAGGCACCGAGTTAGGCCAAAAGGCCAAGGAGTACATGGAAAAGGGCCAGCTGGTGCCAGATGAGATCGTACTTTCCATGGTAGAGGAACGTTTAAAACAGCCCGATTGTGAGAAAGGCTTTATTCTAGATGGTTTCCCCCGCACGGTAGCCCAGGCCGAGGCCTTGGATGAGATGCTTTCCAAACTGGGGAAAAAGATCGATTACGCCATTGCCATCGAGGTCCCGGATGAAGAGCTGGTGGAACGGCTCACCGGGCGCCGAACTTGCAAAAAATGTGGCATGATGTATCATGTTAAATTCAAGCCCCCCAAAGTAGAGGGGAAGTGTGATGCTTGCGGGGGCGAGTTGTATCAGCGGCCCGATGATAACGAAGAGACGGTAAGAAACCGACTCAAAGTTTATCACGAATCCACCGCTCCTCTGATTGAATATTACGAGAAGAAGGGTGTGCTTCACCGGATTGACGGCGGGGGAAGCATTGATGAAATTTTTGAAAGAATCGTGCAAGTATTGGGGTAAAAGAGCCCCGGCGGGGTTTGGTTTTGGAAAGACAGGGTTAGCAAACTTTCGGATAAGTTTTTAGTGCGAAGGGTTGGTTTAAAAACTTGGTCTAAAAAGGCGCGTTTGAAGGCCCCCTGGGAAATTGAGCTTCTCAGGCGGGCCAATCATATTGTAATGGAGGTGTTGTTGCGTTTGGCGGAGGAATCAAAGCCTGGCCAGTCCACCTGGGATCTGGAGATCTTGGCTGACACTCTCTGCCGGCGTCTAGGGGGGCGTCCGGCTTTTAAGGGGTATAGGGGGTATCCTTATGCCCTTTGTGTTTCGGTGAACGAAGAGGTTATCCATGGTATGCCGCGGGAGGACAAGGTCTTAAAAGAAGGAGATTTGGTGAGCTACGATTTCGGGGTGGAGTATCAGGGCTATATTGGAGATGCGGCCCTTACGGTGGCGGTGTGGAAGGTCTCGGA
>JALWWR010000199.1 GCA_026993045.1 Thermodesulfatator sp. | reverse complement strand
TTTCAACATTGGTCCCTTAAGGCCGATCTCAATTTTTTGGTGATGGCTGCCCCTCGGGACCCTTTCAAGGAAAGGCTTTTCCCGGCTGGCCGTCTCCGGGAACCGGTTTCAGCCCTCAGGCGGGCCCAAGCGGTTTTCATCACCCGGGCCAATCTTTTCCCGGAGGAGGCCGCTAGGTTGCGGGCCAAGATTGAGGCCTGGGGGCTTCCGGTGGGGGAGGTCTTTTTTGAGCCCGGCCCCCTGGTCACCTTGACTGCTCAGGGTCTAACCCCGGTATCCCGCCGGCCCCGAAGGGTGTTGGCCTTTTCCGGGTTGGGGGATCCTGTGGCCTTTGAGGAGACGCTGCGTCGGGAGGGGCTGGAGGTGGTAAAGACGGTGCGGTTTACCGACCACTATTTTTACCGCCTTAAGGATTTTAAAAGACTTTTTGATGAGGCCCAAAGGGGTAAGGCCGAGGCCCTCCTTACCACTGAAAAAGATCTGGTAAAGGTGCCGGCGGTGGCCGGCCCTCTTCCGGTTTTGGCCCTCTCCCTTTTAGTGCGTTTCCCCCGAAAGACCCTGGAACTCCTGCGCCAGATCCTTTCGGCCGCCGGGGTGTTGTCTTAAAGAGATTAAGCCCTATTTTTTGTTCGGAGACCTCGAAAGGTCTCCCCAAGAGTTAGAATCTTTGAAAATTTACCCTTTAACGGGAGGAGTGGGAGATGCGTATCGCTCAAATAGCGCCTCTTTTTGAAGCGGTGCCTCCCAAACTTTACGGTGGAACCGAACGGGTGGTCTCCTGGCTTACGGAAGAGCTGGTGCGCCAGGGACACGAGGTCACCCTCTTTGCCAGCGGTGATTCCCGTACCAGCGCCCGCCTCGTTCCCTGCGCGCCTGAGGCCCTGCGTCTTTCCGGGGCCAGGGATATGCTGGCGCCCCACGTCTTGATGGTGGAAAGAGTGGCTCAGATGGCCTCAGAGTTTGATGTTCTTCACTTTCACTTAGATTACGTCCATTTGCCTCTAATGCGCCGTTTGAACCATCCTTATCTCACCACCCTCCACGGCAGACTGGACCTCCCAGAGATGTATCCCTTTTATAAAGAATTTCGGGAGGCCCCTTTTGTCTCTATCTCCCAGGCCCAGCGTCAGCCCCTTCCCTTTCTGAACTGGTTGGGCACGGTTTATCATGGTCTGCCTCGGGATTATTATCGCCCCCAGTATAAAGAAGGGAAATATCTGGCCTTCTTGGGGCGTATCTCTCCGGAAAAACGGCCTGACCGGGCCATTGAAGTGGCTGAAAGAGCAGGGATCAAGCTCCTCATGGCGGCCAAGGTGGATAAGGCTGATCAGGCCTATTTTGAAGAAGTTATCAAGCCCCGCCTCCGGAGTCCCTGGGTGGAGTTTGTAGGAGAGATCTCAGACCGGGAAAAGGAAGAATTTCTGGGTCAGGCCTTGGCCCTCCTTATGCTTATTGATTGGCCAGAGCCTTTCGGGCTGGTGATGATCGAGGCCAATGCTTGCGGCACTCCGGTTATTGCCTGGCGCTGTGGTTCGGTGCCCGAGATTATCGAGCCGGGTCGCAACGGCTTTATGGTGGAAAACCTGGAGGAAGCGGTTAAGGCCGTGGAGGAGACCCCGCGGCTTTCCCGGTTTGAGTGTCGACAGGTATTTGAAGAGCGTTTTACCGCTGAAAGGATGGCCCAGGATTACGTGGCCCTTTACCAGCAACTGCTCCAGGTGGAAGAGCCCCTATGGCGCAAGGCGGCCTAAAATTTTACATCCTGGCCCCCACGCCAGGGCTTTCCCCCCAGAACCTTACCTTCAAGCACGGGGATCTCTTCGCCCTTTTTAGTCCCGAGGGAGACATTGTACCTACCGGACTAGGGGAGTTAGGGCTTTATTACCAAGGCACCCGGTTCCTTTCCCGCTGGGAGTTGTTATGCTGTCATACCCGGCCCTTTCTTCTAAGCTCCTCTCTTTCCCCAGATGGTCTCCTGATCCAGGTCAATCTCACTAATCCGGATCTCTTCTTGGGCTCGCATTTTATCCCTCGCGGAGGACTTTACCTGAAGCGCTTAAAGGTCCTTTACCAGGGGGACTATTACGAGGAATTGCTTTTCACCAACTATTCCCCTTATCCCTTGCAGATTCCCTTGATGCTCCACTTTGGGGCAGATTTTGCAGACATTTTCGAGGTCCGAGGGGTAAGAAGGGAGAAACGGGGACATGTAGAGCCGCCTGAGGTGGAAGAAGATCGGGTGGTGATTCGCTATCACGGGCTGGACGGAGTACTCCGGACCACCGAGATCCTCTTTTCCGAGCCCCCTTCTAAACTCACGGCTGACCAGGCCCAATTTCTCCTCTCTGTGGCACCCAAGGAACGGCTGAATTTAGGTGTGAGAGTCCGCTGTCTAAAAGGGGAAGAAAGAGAAAAGCGCTCTTTTAAAAAGGCCCTTTTCTTACGACGCCAGGAGCGGAAAGGCTGGCTCAAAAAGAGCGTCCAGATCCAGACCTCCAACGAGCAATTTAACCAGTGGCTTAGCCGTTCCGCGAACGATCTTTTTATGATGCTGACCGAGACCCCTTACGGGCTCTATCCTTATGCCGGGATCCCCTGGTTTAACACCATCTTTGGCCGGGACGGTCTTATCGTGGCCCTTCAAACCCTGTGGTTTAACCCCGAGATCGCCCGGGGCGTACTAAAGGTTCTGGCCCAAACCCAGGCCGAGGAGTTAGATCCAGACCGCGACGCGGAACCCGGGAAGATCGTGCATGAAATCCGTTTGGGGGAGATGGCGGCCACCGGGGAGATCCCCTTTGCCCGTTATTACGGATCGGTGGACGCTACGCCCCTTTTCATTATCTTGGCCGGGACCTATTTTGAGCGGACCCAAGACCTAGAATTCATCCGGGGTCTCTGGCCTCATCTCGAGCGGGCTTGGCATTGGATGGAAGAATACGGCGACCAGGACCAAGACGGTTTCATAGAATATTATCCTTCGGAGGAGGGACTGGTAAACAAAGGCTGGAAAGACTCTCACGATAGCGTCTTTCATCAAGATGGCCAGTTTCCCGAGCCGCCCATCGCTTTGGTGGAGGTCCAAGGATACGCCTATCGGGCTTACGTGGAACTCGCCAAACTAGCTCGTCTTTTGGAAAAACATGACCTGGTACTCCCGCTCCTGACCCGGGCCGAGACCCTCCGGCGGCGTCTGGTCCAGAAATTCTGGCACCCAGAAAAGAAATTTTGGGCCTTGGCTTTGGACGGTCGCAAACGCCCCTGTCTGGTCAAGACCTCCAATCCTGGACACCTGCTTTTTACCGAGGCTATCCCCGAGACCCAGGCTCTCGCGCTGGTGGAAGGGCTATTGGCCTCGGACCTCTTTTCCGGCTGGGGGATTCGGACCCTTTCCCGCCAAGAAAAACTTTATAACCCGGTTTCTTATCACAACGGTTCGGTGTGGCCCCATGACAATGCTTTGATCGCCGAAGGCTTGGCCCGCTATGGCTTTAAAG
>JALWWR010000198.1:8236-11563 GCA_026993045.1 Thermodesulfatator sp. | reverse complement strand
TTTTTTAAAGCGGCCGTAGAAGGAAAACGTTTCTCCGGCCGTAAGTATTCTACAAATTCTACCTTTAATTCCTCACCGTAGAGTTGGCCCTGAAAATCAAGTAGATGCACTTCTAAACTCAACTCTCTCTCTTCAAAGGTAGGTTTATAACCGATATTCATGACCCCGCTGAAAGAATGTCTTTGCCACTTGACCTTCACGGCATAAACCCCGGAAGCAGGGATCAATTTTTCTTCCGGCACCTTGAGGTTAGCGGTGGGAAAGCCCAAGTCCTGGCCCCGCTGATGGCCTGGTATCACCTGTCCGGAAAGGCGGTAAAATCGGCCTAGAAAGCGAGCGGCCTCCTTAACTCGACCTTGACCCAAAAGCTCCCGGATAAGGGAACTTGAAACCACCTGGCCTTCTAGCAGATAAGGGGGAAGCACCCGGGTCTGAAATTGGTATTTTTCCCCGAGGGTCTGCAAAAGTTCTACGTCTCCAGCTCGAGCCCGACCGAAACGGTAATTAAACCCCACTACTAGGCCCTTGATCCGTAGACCATCTAAAAGATATTCCTCTACGAACTCCTCGGCTGGCAATTGGGCCAGACGTCGAGTAAAGGGCAGGACCAGGACCGCCGCTACTCCTAGCTCGGCCATAAGTTGGAGACGTTCTTCAAAGGTGGTAAGGAGCTTAAATCCCGCTTGGGGATAAAGGACCAAGCGGGGGTGGGGTTCAAAGGTCACTACCATAGGAGTGCCGGAAAGCTCTTGGGCCAGCTTTTGAGTCTCTCGAATTAGCTGTTGATGGCCTAGATGCAAGCCGTCAAAGTTCCCTAAGGTAACCACCGGAGAAGGGAGGTTTAAGGGCAGGTCTTCCGGAGAAAAGATCTTCATCTTTAGCTAAAACGCTCGATACTCTCTAGGAAGCGGTCGAAAAGATAGACCGCATCGTGGGGGCCAGGGGCGTTTTCCGGGTGATACTGCACTGAAAAGGCCGGGATTTCGCGGTGTCGGATTCCTTCCAAGGTCTGATCGTTGAGGTTGATATGAGTCACCTCCACCTCCGGCGGCAGTTCTTCGGCTCGCACGCAAAAACCATGATTTTGAGAAGTAATCTCGATCTTTCCGGTAAGGAGATCCTTTACAGGGTGATTGGCTCCCCGATGGCCAAATTTCAGTTTATAGGTGCTGGCCCCTAGGGCCTGCCCCAACATCTGATGCCCCAGACATATCCCAAAAAGGGGTTTTTGGCCTAAAAGCTCTCTTACGGTTTCCACTACATAGGGGACCGCGGCTGGATCCCCTGGACCGTTTGAAAGAAATACCCCGTCCGGATCGGACTTCAGAATCACTTCCGCCGGAGTGGAGGCCGGAAACACTAGGCACTCACAGCCCCTTTCTTCGAAAAGGCGCAATTGGTTGAATTTTAGACCACAATCCAGGACCGCAATCTTAAACTTTCCAGTACCTTTAAAACTCGAAACGCCCCACTGAAGGGTTCCCCTTTCCCAGCGATAAGGCTCGGGACAAGTAACCTCTTTCACCAGGTCTCGCCCCACTAAACTGGGGCTTTCTTTCACCCTTTCTAAAAAGCGCTTAGGGTCCAGATCCTGGGTAGTAATTCCAGCCTTCATAGCCCCGTAAATTCGTAAGTGTCGGGTAAGGGCGCGGGTGTCGATCCCGGTAAGCCCCAGGATCTGGTTTTCGGCTAGCCAATCGCCCAAAGATTTTTCCGCTCGCCAATTATGAAAATGAGACTGATATTCCCGCACTACAAAGGCTTCTACCTGAATTTTAAGACTTTCCAGGTCTTCCGAGTTCACCCCGTAATTGCCGATAAGGGGATAGGTCATGGCTACGATCTGGCCCCGATAAGAAGGATCGGTGAGGATCTCCTGGTAGCCGGTCATAGCGGTGTTAAAGACCATTTCCCCAAAGGCCTCTCCCGCACCAGTAAAGGACCACCCCCAGAAATGGGTGCCATCTTCTAGCATAAGCAAGGCCGGTAAAAGTTCTTTAGGCGGCAAGACGAACCTCCTCGGCTTTGGAAGTCTCTTCCTTACGGGCCTGGGATAGGAGATAGGCCCGGATGAAAGGATCAATCTCCCCGTCCAGCACCGCTTCCACCTGGCCGGTCTCATACCCGGTCCGATGATCCTTCACCAAACGATAGGGCTGCAGGACATAGGAACGGATCTGGCTGCCCCAGGCGATCTCCTTTTTCTCCCCGGCCAATTGGGCCTTTTTTTCTTCCAGTTTACGGCGTTCCAACTCGTAAAGCCGGGCCTTTAGGATTTTAAGGGCCGTGGCCTTATTCAAATGCTGACTGCGTTCGTTTTGACAGGTAACCACAATTCCAGTGGGAAGATGGGTTATGCGGACCGCGGTTTCGGTCTTATTCACATGCTGGCCCCCATGTCCCGAGGCCCGCATAGTCTCGATCTTCAAGTCTTCTGGCCGTATCTCGACCTCCAGGTCTTCTTCTAATTCTGGGATCACGGAGACCGAAGCAAAAGAAGTGTGCCGTCTCCCGCTAGCGTCAAAGGGCGAGATGCGGACCAACCGATGAATGCCCCTTTCAGACTTGAGGTAGCCGTAAGCGTAGGGACCCTCTACCGTAAAGGTCACATATTTGAGTCCGGCCTCTTCCCCGGTCAAGAGGTCTATAATCTTTACTCGGAAACCGTGTTTTTCAGCCCAGCGGGTGTACATTCGGAGGAGCATTTCCACCCAGTCCTGAGCTTCCGTCCCTCCGGCGCCAGCATGGATGGTGACAATGGCGTTAGAGGCGTCATGTTCCCCCGAAAGGAGGATCTTTAACTCTTCCTCTTCAATCTCTTTCTGGAGACCCTCTAGCCCCGCCTTTACTTCCTCGAGGGCCTCTTCGTCTTTTTCCTCAAGGGCCAGTTCGAAAAGGACCTTCAGATCTTCATACTTCTGATGAATACCCTCCCAGGTGGAAAGCAGTTCTGAGAGACGGGCCCGTTCCTTCAGTAGCTCTCGGGCCTTGGGATCCTCCCAAAACCCAGGTTTAAGGACCTCTTTTTCCAGAGTCTCAAGGCGTTTCTTAAGGGCCTCCGGGTCAAAGGCACCTCCTTAAATCCGATAATTTGGCCCCTAAAGTCTCTAGACGGCCTCTAATTTCAGCTGGCTGAATAGTGTTCCTTTGCATGACAAGCCTCCTACGGTTTGGCAATCATGGCCCGCATCAGGTCCGCGGCGTTTTCCGCCCGTCCGGAAATCTCCCCGATGTAATCCAAGAGCTGCAATAAAAAGTAAACGCGAGAGAAGTCCGCATCAAGAGCGAAGACTGCCCGTTTAATCTCGGTGGAAAAAAGATCGTTTT
>JALWWR010000198.1:0-8226 GCA_026993045.1 Thermodesulfatator sp. | reverse complement strand
GTCGAATCTCACGCACCATTTCTTTAGCCTGTTGTCTAGCTCCTTCATCGCCCCGTTCAATAAAAAGACGGGCGCTATCCAAAAGGGGCACCAAAAATTCGGCGGTCTTGACGTTTTCCTCTAGGAGGTTCAAGATCTTCCGATTCAAGTCCTCAGGCACCTTAACCCTTTTAAAAGTCAACCACTTCAAAATGTCTTCCGCCGCATCGGCTACGGCGTCTTGTTCCTTTAAGTAAAGAAAAAGTTCAAATTTGTCCACGGGGGTAATAATGCCATAAGGCAGATGCCCTCGAATGTTTTGTTTCAAACGGTCCGCTTCCCTTTCGATCTCAATAATGTCTTTAGAGATCTCTTCCAGCCGTTCCTGGTCGCCCCCAAAATAGGCCTCTAGCGCCAGAGGAAGCCTCTCCGTGCACTCAATTACCAAACGGGCGTGTTTTTCCAAAAGATCGAACAGCCCCGGTCTTTCCGGAGATTCCTTTCTGGAGGGCAAGAGTTCCTCGTGTTTGACTAATTTCCCCTCCACAATATAGATGATCTCTTCGGCGATATTCGTAGCCAAATCCGCCACCCGTTCCAGATTTTGGGCCACGACAATATATTCCACCCCTACTCGGGTCACTTCCGGATTCTTTTCCATACATTCTACGATCTTTTCAATCACGATCTTTTTATAGCGGTCCACCTCGTCGTCCCAAGTCTTGATCTCACGGGCCTTCTCAGGATCTCGGGCCACAAAGGCGTTTATGACCTCCTCTAACATCCGAAGGGCCTTGCGGGCCATCTCTGAAAGATCCACCGGACAGGTGTAGACCTGAGGCAGAGCCAGAAGACGGGGAACTCTTTCGGCGATATTTACGGCCTGATCTCCCAGCCTCTCCAGGTCCCGAATCATGTCTAGGGTGGAAACCACAAACCGAAGATCGCTCGCCACTGGATGTTTAAGGGCAATCGTCTCCAGGCAAAGGCGGTCGATGGTCACGTCCAAATCGTCCACCCGCACGTCTTGGGCAATAACCTCTTCCGCTAATTTAGGATCGCGCTTCTCAAAGGCCGCCACCGCTGAACGGACCATCTCCACCACTAGACGGCACATTTCCAGTAGATGATTACGAATATCCTGTAAATCTTTGTCTAGAAGTCCCATAAAAGACCCCTTACTGGGATTCAGAAAGCCAAAACAGACTTTCTGGGGGAAAAATTACCTGAATTCGATCTCCAGGACAAGGTTTAAGCTTACGAAAGGCGTAAAGGGGAAGGACGATCTCCACCCTTTCTCTTTCCCGCCGAGCCAAGATCAGATAGGTGCTCCCTTGAAAAAAGATTCGCTCGATCTGGACCTCCAGCAGGTTTTTCTGATGGGGTCGCCGGTATTCCGGCCTTAACACTAGGACCTCTTCGGCCCTTAAGCCCGCCCATCCCCGAGCCGCCTTTTCCGGAAGCTCCCTTTCCAATTCCAAAATGGTCTTTAGGGAAGGCACTTTAACCCGCGGAGGCCTTCTAGAGTGCACCTCCGCCGAAAAAAGGTTTCGCACCCCCAAGAGCCGGGCCGCGGCCAGGCTTTGAGGGGTAAAATAGACCCTTTCCGCTGGGCCATCTTCAAGGAGTCTTCCTGAGACTAAAATGGCCACCTTTTCCCCAAGGAAAAAGGCTTCTTCGAGGTCGTGGGTGACCAAAATCACCGTGAGATCAAACCGTTCCTTCAAGGCCCGTAATAAAAACCAAAGTTCTTGTCTCAGGCTCCGGTGCAAGGCCGTAAAAGGCTCGTCTAACAACAAGACTTTTCCACCTGGAGCTAAGGCCCGGGCCAGAGCCACCCGCTGTCTCTCCCCGCCGGAAAGACCGTCTATCGAACGTTTAAGCAGGGTTTCCAAACCTAAAAAAGAAAGCAGCTCTTCCAGCCAAGGTTCTCTTCGGTCGCTGGCCAAAAAGATGTTTTCTTCCACCGTCAAATGGGGAAACAGGGCTAAGTCCTGGGGTACATAGCCAAAACCCCTCTTTTCCGGAGGCCAAAAGGTGATGTCTTGGCCGTGGCTAAATATCTGGCCCGAGCAGGGTTTAAGGAGACCTAATAAAAGCTCTAAAAGCAAGCTCTTTCCCGCCCCTGAAGGCCCCAAGATAACTTGAAAGACCCCTTTGGGTATTTCCAGGCTGGGGATCCCTAAAGAAAAGGCGCCTACTTGGTAGCGCAAGTCTTTGAGCTTCAGCATTCAATCAAGACCTCTTTCCGATTCCTACCCTTACCACCACCAAACCTCCTAGGCCTAAGGCTAAAAGAAGAATTATAAGGGTGACCGCTCCGGAAAGATCAGCCACCGAAAGACGCATAAAAATAGCAATAGGTAAGGTCTCGGTTCGGAAGGGCATGGTCCCAGCCACGGTTATGGTGCCCCCGAACTCGCCCAGGGCTTTGGCCCAGGTCAAGATAGCAGCCGAAAGGATCCCCCCGCGGGAAAGGGGCAGGACCACCTTCCAAAAGGTCCTTCCTGGGCTCAAGCCCAGAGTGCGAGCCATCTCTTCGTATCGGATAGGAATCTCGTCGATCACCGCTTTAAGCAGTCGCACCGCTAATCCCAGGCAGGTCACCCCCTGGGCTAAAAGGACGCCGCCTAAAGTAAAGACCGGATTGAAGCCCTTCTGAACCAGGAATTGTCCCACAGGCTGGTGAAAAAAGACTAAGATCATAGCCCCCAAGGCCGCCGGAGAAACCACCAAGGGGAGCTCTAAGAAAAGGTCCACCAAGGCCTTTCCCGGAAAAGAATAACGGGAAAGGGCATAGGCCGCCGGAAGACCTCCTAGGATACCAGCCAGGGTGACCACGGTGGCTGAAAAGAGGCTCAGCTTCAAGGCAAATAAGGTCCTGGGATTCCGGAGTTCCTGCCAGAAGGTGGAAAGATCCCAAAAATAAAAAAGAGAAAGAGCCAGACCTAAATAGAGGAAGAAGACCAGAAAAGCCGTAAAGATAAAAAGATTTTTAACCTTCAAGGGCTCCAACTTGGGGGGACTTGATAGATTCCCCCCATGGGTTTTACGGCCCCGATATAGGCCCAGGCCTCCTCTGGGGTCACAAAGTAATGGTGACGGCGAAAGATATCTCGCCCTTTGGGAGAGAGGAGAAAGGCGATAAATCTTTGGGCCTCCTTGGGCTGGCTGGCAAACCTGGCCACCGCCACCGGGAGATAGCCTATTCGCACAATCTCTTCCTTTTTAAGGGGCACTACTTCTAACTTATCTGGGGCCCAGAAGGCAAAGACTCGCCACCCCAAAACCGCGTCCACGTTTCCTAACATCACCGCCATGGCGGTGGCGGCACAACTTCGGGTGTAGTTCACCAGCCGGGCCCGAAACTCTTTCTTTTCAGCCTCGCTAAAGGCGTGTTCGATGATCTCCACCGCATAGGCCCCTACACATACCCCTTCCGGATTAGCGATGGCCACCCTAATTCCCGGCCGCAGAAGGTCCTTTAAACCTTTAATTCCCTTGGGATTCCCCTTGGGCACAATGATAGCTGGCACCAGATAGGCCACCCGACGTTCAGTCTCGGGGAAGACCACCCCTTGGGCCTTGGCCCTTTCCATATAATCAGAAGAGCCCGGAAAATAGAGGTCTCCCCGTCGGGAAAGGATCATCTGGGAGAGCACGTATCCGGAGCCTCCGAAGACCAGATCCACTTTAGTCCCGCTCTCTTTTTCGTAGGCCCGGGCCGCTTCTTCCAAAGGCGGCCTCACGGCGGCCCCAGCCAGGATTAGCAGACGTTGGGCCTGGACCGGAAAGCCCCAAAAGACCACCGCCAGGAGAAAAAGAAGGCCTATCCGTTTCATACTCCATAGCCCTTAAGATCTAGGGATATCCGGCGAAACCCCAATCCTTTAAGGAGTTCCAAGATCTTGGTCCGCTGGCGAAAAAAACGACCCAATTTGGAAGGGGGCACTTCCAAACGAGCCTCTCCCCTAAGATAGCGCACCCTTAGGGGTTCGATCCCAAAGTGCTCCCGGAGCCTCCGCTCGGCTTGATAGATCAAAAACAAGGCCTCTTCCCGCACCGGCTCCCCCGGAGGGAAACGGGTGGCTAGACAAGGGGAAGGAGACCGATCCGCCCCGGGAAGCCTCCTTTTCCGAGCCCAACGTCGCACCTCGGCTTTGCTTATCCCGGCTTCGGCCAGAGGACTCCTCACCCCCAGTTCTTCTAAAGCCTTAAGCCCGGGCCGATCCTCTTTCAAATCGTCGGCCTGGGTGCCGTCACAAAGGATTTCAAACCCCTGAGAACGGGCTAAAGTCTTAAAAAGCTGAAAGAGGGTCTTTTTGCAATGGTAACACCGATCAGGAGGATTTTCCCGAAAAGCCGTGAGATCCAGGGCCGGAAAATGGACCTCCCAATGAGAGACCCCCAGGTCTCGAGCCAGACGACGGGCCTGTTCCAGATCTTCCGGAAGAAAGACCGGCCCGGTGGCTGTAAAGGCCAAGACCTGATCCGGCCCTAGAGTTTCCACCGCCGCCAGCAAAAGGACACTGCTATCTATTCCCCCGGAGAGGGCCACCGCCACCCGGGTATAACTTTCCAGAATCGGAGAGAGTTTGACGCTAAGCACTAGCGAAACGGAAAGAGTTCATTTCCGGGCAAGGCCTGAACCGGCTCCGTAAGTAACATCTCTCCCCGTTTAATCCAGCGTTTAAGGATCTCTGCAATTTCCTGGGCCCGCACGTAGCTGGAGATAGGCACGGTGGGGACTTCTTTGTCCAGGATTTTGATCTTTCCGCTCTTAAGCTCGGCGTAGCTTACGATGCCGTAATTGCGCTTGATCCCGTTGGGGTAATCGTAGGCGTAATCCACCACCTGGGTGAAGAGATCTTCATCTCCCAGGCCCGTGAAACGGGCCACCTCTTCATTTAAGATCGGAATAGGAATGCCTAACCCCACCGCTAAAGAGCAGCCGTATCCCAGATGGCTAGTTCCCATCAACCACCGGGGATCCATCTCTTTTAGATCCCCCAAAACCATCAAGGTCGCTCCAGGGGTAAGAGGGGCCCCTTTTTCCGTGCGTTTGACCTTGGGATTGTGCTGAGTCCCAGCCCAAATCACATACCCCTTAGCCCCCCCTAAAAAGATCCGGGTCCCTACCCCGATGGTCCTCAGATAAGGATCGTTAAGAAGGGGCGAAAGCTCCCCAGCCGTAGCGTAGTTGGCGTTGGCCGCCCGAGGCCGTAAGATCCCCATATAGGTGTAAATAGTCTTATCCGAAAGATTGATGGCGCAGTTATAGTTCTGATAGGCGTTACGGGGATTACAAAGCACGGCGTAGGGAAGATCTTTCAGGGTGATCTCGGCCTCGTATTCCTTGCGAGGATAACAGTGGGTCCCATAGGCGAGGGCTCGAAGGTGGACCTTCTTCCCGGCCACGAGATCATGGATCACATGGCCCCCGCCGTAGCGGAACTCTCCCGGGAAGACCTTGTTCAGAGGGTCGTCTTCTACGGGTTCAGTGGCTCCAAGATAGATGTCCACTGCCGCCAGCCCCGCGTAAGCCGGGACCCCGTTCAACCACACCCGGTAGGCCTTAATAGTGGGCACGGTGTGCCCGAAATTGATAAAGGCCCCCGAAGAACACATGGGAGAGAAGGTCCCCGTAGTCACCACGTCTACTTCGCGGGCGGCTTCTTCTGGCCCCACTTCCCGCACGATCTTTACCATCTCGTCCGCCCTCACCACCACCGCCTCGCCCCGTCGAATCTTTTCGTTAATCTCGTCTATGGTTTTGCGGACCTTGAATTCTCCCATGACCTCCTCCTCAATCCACCACGGAGATTACCCGGTGTCCGGCCACCTCTAAAGCCGAAGCCACCGGTTCCAAAGGCATACGTTCCAAGCGGATGAAATAGACTTTTTCGCCCTGGGGATTCACGTCCATACCGATGGAGATCACCTTCCCCCCAAACCCCCGGATGATCTCCAAGACCCCGTCTAAACCCTCGGGCTCCTTAGGGATCACATCTAAACGGCTGCTGGCCCTCAAGATACCCATGAGTTCGATGAAGGCCTCTAAGATATCCGTAATAGTGAGTATCCCCACCAAGCGGTTTTCTTCCACCACCGGCAGCCCTCCGATCTTGTGGCGGTAAATGATCTGGGCTGCCGCGTCAATGGTAGCCTCTGGAGATATAGTCAAAGGGTTAATGATCATCACTTCTTTGAGGGGACGATCCAGCTCTTGAGGTTGCATGTATTGCCTGAGACTGCTTTCGGTCACCAATCCCACCAGTTTCTCCCCTTCCACCACTGGAAGATGCCGAATGGAATGGAGCTTCATGAGCTGAAGGGCCTTCTCTAAGGAATCTTCCGGGGAAACCGTCACTACTTCCTTGATCATCCAATGTTTTACCTTCAAGGCCGCTTACTCCTTAAGAGACTTTCCCCAATCTATTCCGATAACTGGAAGCCTGCAAGGCTAAAAGAGCCGGATAATAGCGGCTAGAGCGGAAAGAAGCAGGAAAAAATTGAGCAGCCGATAATAGGATCGGTCTCCCAGCCTTCCATATACTTTTTGCCCTCCAAAAAGCCCTAGAAGGATTACCGGCAGATAGAAAAAATAAAATTTGAAGGTCTCCCAGGTGAACCGTCCATAAAGCCCGTGAGAGAGGGCCATGAGGGCGGCTAGGAAGAGGAGCCCTCCTTGAAGGGCGCTTTTTATTTGGTCTTTAGGCCCCTTAAGCAAGGTAACGTAGACCACTACCGGCGGACCAGGAGTGTTGAGCATCCCTCCTAAAAACCCCGCCAACAGACCAAAAAGGACCCCCCAGCGAGGAGAGACCCGAAGCCTTTCCGAAGGCCCTTTAAGATTCCAGAGACTATAGCCTCCCAGAGTGAAAGAAAGGATCGATCGTAGGAGCTTTTCCGGGAAGAGCCCCAGGGCGGCCGAGCCTAAAAAGACTCCCGGCACGGCCCCTAATAAAAGCCCTCCAATGGACTGCAGGCGGAAGCTCCGCCGCAAGACCCAGAAGAGGATCAAGTTTACGGTAAACCCCCAAAGGGCTACCACCGGGATCAACTGAGGCAAGGGATGCCAGAGACTTAAAAGGGGAACCGCAAAAAGGGCAAAGGCGAACCCCGCCAAACCGTGGACAAAAGAAGCCCCCAGAAGGATTAAGGCCTGAAACAGTCCGGAAAGGTCCATGCCTTAACTAAAAGAAGAATTCAATAAGTAAGCGATTGACCAGATCTCCCAGGTCCTCAAATCGGATGGGGTACTGTTCTCCCTTTTGGAGGTCTTTCAACTGGGCCTCCCGACGCCTCCACTCCTCATCCCCTAAAATAAGGACCCACCGGGTCCCCAGACGGTCCGCTTGTCGTAAAAGGGCCTTAAGACTTCGGCCCTCATAATCTGAAAGGACCTTTAGGCCCTTTTGCCTCAACTTTTGAGCCATAAGATAACAGGCCTTTCGGGGTTCATCCCCCAGAGGGGCTAGAAACAAAAGCGGAGGGGCCGGTTTCCAGGGCGGAAGCCCCGCACAAAGCCGCCAGCGTTCCAGGCCGATGGCAAAACCTACCGCTGGGGTCTCAGGCCCCCCTAAGGCTGAAACTAAGCCGTCGTAGCGCCCCCCAGCGGCCACCGTATCCTGAGCCCCAAGCCCCGAGGCCTTTATCTCAAAGATGGTGCGGGTATAATAATCCAAGCCCCGGACCAAGCGGGGATTTATAACAAAATCGTAGCCACTCTCGGAGAGATAGGTCTTAAAGGCTTCAAAATGGGTCTTGCAGGCTGGACAGAGAAACTCTGAGAGCTCCGGGGCTTCTTGGTACTCCCTTTGGCAGCTCTCTTTTTTGCAATCTAAGGCCCGCAAAGGGTTGCGCTCTGCTCGGCGCTGACAATCTTCACATAAACGATTTTTGCGGGCCGTAAGGAATGACCGAAGTTCCTCCCGGTAAGGGGCCCGGCACTCCGGACAGCCCAAAGAATTCACCTCTAAACGTAGATCTCGGGCTCCTCCCTGGAGTAAGATCTCCAAAGCCATAGCCACTAACTCGGCGTCTGTGCCAGCCGAGGCCGCCCCGAACACCTCCACATCCAGTTGATGAAACTGCCGCAGGCGCCCCTTTTGCGGGCGTTCATGGCGAAACATAGGACCAAAGGTGAAAAGACGCAAAGGCTTAGGGCGGGAGGCCATCCCGTGTTCAATATAGGCCCGCACCATCCCGGCCGTGGCCTCCGGACGGAGAGTAAGGCTTTCCTTC
>JALWWR010000197.1 GCA_026993045.1 Thermodesulfatator sp. | reverse complement strand
CAAATAATTCTTTGGCTACAAATCCAGATTCAGTTATTAGTTCGCTTTGTGAAGGTTTATATCATGTAGTATTAACAGATGCTAATCTTTGTCAAGAAATTAGATTCTTCAATTTAGTGGCTCCAGGAATCGTGCGCCAGAAAGATTTTGCTAAAATATTGGGGAAAGTCCTGCGCCGGCCAGCTATTTTGCCGGTGCCGGCCAAGGTCTTAAAGCTTTTGTTTGGCGAGGTGGGGCGAGTCTTGCTTACTAGCTGTCGGGCCCGACCTAAGCGCCTCTTGGAGGCGGGCTTCTCCTTTCTTTATCCCGACTTGGAAAAGGCCCTGAAGGACCTTTTGGCTTAGGAGGAAGGCATGAAAGACACCTGTTTTTTGCCCGATTTTTTAGAAGAGATTTCCGAAGATATCGATACCCAGATCGAGAGCTTGGGGCCTTGTAAAATCGAAAATCCTCTCCGTCTTCCAGAGGCCTGTTTTGTGACCGATGAGATGCGCATCTCTTTGCGGGTCTCAGAAAGTTACCTGCGGGAGGCCTTAAAACAGAAAGGGACCATCCCCTCGGCCGAGATCGCCGGCCCCCGGCCTTATATCTATTTCGACCCTTCCAAGACCCGGGCCGCGGTGGTGACCTGCGGCGGGCTTTGTCCTGGGATAAACGACGTATTGCGTTCGCTGGTCCTGACCCTTTACCATTCCTATGGGGTGCGTCATATCTACGGTATCCGATATGGACTTCAGGGATTTATTCCGGCCTATGGTCACGACGTGGTGGAGTTGAACCCGGAGGTGGTGGCCCAGATCCATGAGCTAGGCGGGACCTTCTTGGGCACCTCCCGCGGACACCAGCCCATTGACCAAATTGTGGACGCTCTGGAACGCATGAACCTTCAGATCCTCTTTATGATCGGAGGAGATGGCACTTTTCGGGCCGCCGCCAGGATCAAGGAGGAAATTGATCGTCGAGGGCTCAAGATCTCCGTGGTAGGGATCCCTAAAACCATTGATAACGATATCTGGCTCGTCTCCCGGACCTTCGGGTTTGTAACCGCGGTGGAAGAGGCCTGTAAGGCCATCCGTTGCGCCCATACCGAGGCCCTAGGAGCCCCCAACGGGATCGGTCTGGTGAAGGTCATGGGACGCTATGCGGGTTTTATTGCGGCTGCAGCTAGCCTGGCTACCAAGGAGGTGAACTTCTGCCTCATTCCGGAAGAAGACTTCGACCTTGAGGGTCCTCAAGGGTTGCTGGCAGCCCTGGAAAGACGGCTGGCGGAGCGCAAACACGCCGTAATTGTAGTGGCGGAAGGGGCCGGACAAAAATACGTGCGGGGGGAAAAGGTAGAATACGATCCCTCTGGTAACATCAAGCTGGGGGACATCGGGACCTTTCTTCGGGATCAGATCAAGGCCTATTTTAAAGAAAAAGGAATCGAGGTCTATGTGAGATATATTGACCCCAGTTATATAATTCGGAGTGTTCCGGCCTGTGTGGACGATCAGATCTATTGCGGATTCTTGGGGCAATATGCGGTGCATGCCGCCATGGCCGGAAAGACCGGCCTCATGATCAGTTATCTCAACCATCATTTCTTACATCTTCCCCTGGCCGAAGCCGTGAAAAGACGTAAACAGGTTAACGTTCATAGTCGTTTTTGGCTTTCAGTTCTTGAGTCCACCGGACAACCTCGACTCAAAAATGAGAGTTAAGTCGCCTTGGCGCCGACTTTACGAACTGGTCATTCAGGGGGCCTTCGTCCTGGTCATCTTGGTATTGATGGCAGCCCTTGCAATAGGGATCGTTCGGACCATTATGGAGATTGGCCTTACCCTTAAAGAGCCCAGCGTCCGTCTAGGATTCAAGGACCTGGTCACCAATGTCCTTTCCTTGATCGTGGTCCTGGAACTAGTGCGGGCCTTTGTGGATTATTTTGAACATGAAAGGGTACGATTAGAAATCCTGGTAGAAGTCGTGATTGCCTTCACCCTTCGAGAGATGCTCCTTCACATCTTCGAAGGTAAGATCCAAGGGGCGGAGATCCTCTTTTGGGCCGGAGCCATCCTGCTCTTGATCGTGGGGCGGACCTTAGCCGTGATCTACTCTCCCGAACGGAAATTCAGGGGCCACACAGGCGAGAGACCTGCTCCAGAGTCCCCTCCACCCGCAGGGCCTTGAAGAGCTTGCGGAAGGTCTCGGCCAAGCTCTCTAGAATGGGCTCTTTGACCTGGTCTGGAAGTTCCCACCAATCTCTTTTAAAGATCCCAAAGGCCTTCTTGCGAACTTTGTAAAGAAATTGGGCCTCGCTCCAGCCCTCTTTCCATTCTGAGCGTAAATTTTCTTTGAGGTAGGTGTAAATCCGTTCCCGAAAGTCTTGAGGCAAGGCTGGGTGATCGAAAATGAGGTTCTGAAAACCAGTGGCCAGGTGGATTTCGGCGCAGCCTACCTCCGGGAAAACACCGAAGTATTCCTCTGGAAGGGTGGAGGCCCCGTGCTGGACTGCTCCTGCCATTCCGTACTCACGTCGGGCGATCTCAGAGAGGAGACGTAGGGTGTCGAAATCGATTTGGACCTTAGCCACTGTCCCGTCGGGAAGAACCACCCCTCCGTGACTGGATCCGGTCTGGACACTAATCTTTGAAAGACCGGCAGTTCCCCGAAAACACCGGTTAAAGCCCTCCATAAAAGCACGCAGTTCCTCCGGACGACTGTTATGGCCCCCAATCTCCCCAATCTCTCCCCCCAGATTTACGGTGATTCCTTCAGGTTCCAGGGAACGGATGTAGGTGGCCAGCTCGGCAGTGAGTTCGAAATTGGGGCGTTGCTGCTCCTCGAGGTTTTCTTTAGAAAGATCCACCAGGGTGGAGGCGTCAAGGTCGATGTTATAAAATTGGGCCTCTAAGGCCTCTCTGATAAGCCGTTTTAAGGCCTCTTTTTCGGCTACCGGCTGGGCCAGGTAAGCCTTACGGTTAGCCTGGAAATGATCTCCTTGAAGGAAGACCGGACCTGGAAACTCTTCCTGGGCGGCCGCGGCTAGGACCACGGCGGCATATTCTAAGGGCCTCTGCCGAGTGTAACCCATTTCAGAGCGGGCAATTTCAATTAGCACCGCTCCAACTTCTAATTCCCGGGCCACGCGGAAGAGGGTGCGGGCAACGTCATAAGTCATCCCTCGGATATTGACGGCTGGGACCGTGAAACCCGGGAATTGACGGGCCATTTCCCGGTAAAGGGGGTAAATAGAGGCCGGACGGACTCCTAAAGCCTGGGCCTTTTGGGCTAAGGCTTTAAGGCGGACCTCCTTTTCCGGGCCTTCCGCAAAGACCGCCTCTCGGATCTCAATCTCTTGAAAAGGACCTTTCTTTTGCGACATAACCTACTCCTTGTAGATTAACGCCTCAACTCAGCGGCCCGGCGATAAGCCGGGTCCGCTGGAGCGATTTGTTAGATTTTTATTGTGAACTATCTTGTGAACTATCAATATTATCTAACATTATTGGGTAATATTTAAAAAATAAAACTTCAATAAGTCTATTTCGATACATCCAAAAAG
>JALWWR010000196.1 GCA_026993045.1 Thermodesulfatator sp. | reverse complement strand
GACCAAAGTCCAAAGCCCCCATCCTGGCGCCCTATCCTTAAAAGAGGTCCTTTTGCTTAAAGAATACCACGGGGCCCAGGCCGTGAAGTTTGAAAAGGGCCGGTGGTATTTCCTGGGACCCCGGGGCCGGCGTTGGTACCTCCTTACTACTCCTTTGGCCTGTCAAAAACTTCGCCTTTCCTGTAACACCCAGACGGCTGCTAAATGAACCCCTCGGTCCTTGGCGTCATTGGTGGTCATGGAAAAATGGGGGCCTGGTTTGCCCGGATCTTTAGGGAGGCCGGCCTAAAGGTCTTGGTCTCGGATCGGGGAACCCCTTTAAGCAACTGCGAGCTGGCTCAAAGATCTCAGGTCGTAATGGTAGCGGTCCCCATGGCCGTCTTCCCAGAGGTGGTCCGAGAGATAGGTCCTTACCTTCCCCGCGAGGCCGGACTCATTGATCTTTGTTCTTTAAAAGCCCGGGAAGTAAAACTCATGCTAGAGGCCACCTCCTGCGAAGTAGTGGGCGCCCATCCCCTCTTCGGGCCTTATGAAAAAGACCTTTCAGGCCAAACCGTAGCCCTATGTCCGGCCCGAGGAAACTCTTGGTACCAATGGTTTAAGACCTTTCTTGAGGAACGGGGGGCTCTGACCGTCACCGTCTCCCCCGAAGAACACGACCGGATTATGAGCCTAGTCCAGGTCCTAAATCATTTCTGGTTGTTGGTCTTGGGAAAGACCATTGAAGAAAGCGGCCTTTCTTTAGAAAAACTGGTCCAACTTTCCACCCCCAGTTTCCGAAGACAACTGGAGATCTTCTCCCGTCTGGCCCCTCAAGATCCGGAACTATATACCGCTATTCAGTTTGACAACCCTTTGGGAGACGAAACCCGGGAGCTTTTCTGGAAACTTTCCCGGGAGCTTTCCGAGATTATCGCCCGGCGGGATCGAGAGGCCTACCTAAAATATTTTAAAGAAAGACAGGCCTTAGCCCGTAAGATACGGGCCCTCCTTTCGGCCTCGGCGCCACCCCCAAAGGAACCCCCCAGCCAGAACCATAAGTAAACAAAAAAACTGCCCCCGGGTCATCCACCCCCAAAAAAGAGAGACCCCTACGTCGGGTTGACGAAAAAACTCGATAAAAAACCGGATCGTCCCGTACAACACCATGAAGAGGGCCAGCTTGGTTCCCGGAGCCCAAGGTTTACGCCTAAGGGACCAGAGGACCAGGAAAAGAAAGAGCCCCTCCCCCAAGGCCTCGTAAAGTTGGGAGGGATGTCGAGGCACCGGTCCCCCCGCCGGAAAGACCATGGCCCAGGGTAGATCGGTGGGCCGTCCGAAAAGTTCTCCGTTTATAAAATTGCCGATTCGCCCCAGGCCCAATCCGATAGGAGCTGTAACTACTAAGAGGTCCGCCCACCAAAAAAAGGAGAGCCCCTTGCGCCGAACGCAGAGCCAGCCCGCTAAGACGGCCCCTAACAAGCCACCGTGAAAGGACATGCCCCCCTTCCAGACCGCTACTATCTCCAAGGGATGTTTCAGATAATAGCCGGGATAATAAAAAAAGACGTGTCCCAACCGCGCCCCTACCACTAGTCCTACCCCGGCCCAAAAAAGGACGTCGTCTAGGACCGGATAGAGCTCCTTCAACCCCCTTTCTTTCAATTGGTAGCGGGCCAAGAAATAAGCCGCCAGGAACCCTAAAAGATACATCATCCCGTACCAACGGACCGAAAGGGGGCCGATCCGAAATATTTCCGGGTCTATTTGAGGATAGGGAAGCATGTCTTGCATTATAAAACACCCCTTGAAATGGCAAAGTCTCCTGGCCAAAGCCCTTTTGAAGCCTTAATTTTTTAATGGAAAAACTAGCGAGGAGGTGGGGGCCATGCCTATCATCCTGGGAGCGGAAGAGATCAAGGAACGGGATCTCGACGCCCAGGCCTTGAGGGTCTTTCTAAAGGCCCTTGAGATCTTAGGGGGACCTAAGAAATTGATCGAACTCCGAAATCTCACCTGGGTGACCAGCTTAATGGAAGCCGCTTACGCTGTAGTCTTGGCCGAAGAAGGATTCAAGACCGAAGACGACATTGCAGCCTTCTTGGGCCTTACCCGCCAGACCGTAAGGAACATTCTGCGGGCGGACCCCGAATTGGTAATGCAAAAACTAGAGGGGGAACTACAAGAAAAGAGCCCCCGGGCCCACACCGCCGGGGGCCTGGCCAAACTGGCCTACCGAGAGATAAAAGAGGGGCGGGACGCCCTGATCTTCTTTTCTTCCGTAATTGAAGAAGGGGCCCAAATCTTAGGGGTAGGCTGGCCGGCAGAAGTCCTGGCCCATTTGAAAGGGCTTCACTTTCCTATTTCCGGCTCGGAGGTGGCCTCCCGGCTTCGGGGGCTCCGGGTCCAAGGCCAGGATGTAGGAGAGATCGCCCAGCAAAAAGAGCTCTATCAGCATCCCCGGGAGGTCCTCCACGTGCTAGCCGAGGCCCTAAAGGGGACTAGGGAAGCTTAGGAAGGAGCTCTGAGAGGCGGAAGTGGGGAAGAAATTTTTGAATCTCTTCCCAAGAGAACCCCTGAAATTGTAAGGTGAAAAGGGCCTTGGCCTGGCCCTTTTCACTTAGGAGGACGTAAAGTTCGCCCCGTTTTTCTTTTTTGTGCCAGATCAGCTTGGCCGGAAACCCCTCCACCGAGACCGTGTCCAGGCGTTCTTCAGGATTGTCATAAGAGACCTGGATGGAAAAGGGCATCCACATCATGGTCACCGCTGGCCCTATATGGATCTGCGCCTCTAGAGTCCGCTGGGGCGAGGCCTGATATAGCCTTTGGGCCTGAAGCATCAGGCCTCCAAAGGCCTTAATGCTGGAGCCCGAGGGCGGCTGACCTTTTAGGCCGGGAAGATCCGGAAGATGGGCGTAAAGGTCGCGATACTCTAAGGCCCAGGCCGCGGCGGCCCCCAAAGTTAAAAGGACCATAAGGGCTACTAGTCCCTTCCGCATCTTATTCCTTGTACCTCAGGTTCTCTTTTTGGGTCATCTGGCGCAGACGGGCCAAGGCCTTCTTTTCAATCTGACGGATACGCTCCCGGGAGACCCCAAAGCGCTTTCCAATTTCTTCCAAGGTGTACTCCCCTTCTTCCCCAATTCCAAAGCGCAGACGAATGATCTTCTCTTCCCGCGGGGAAAGAGTGGAAAGGAGGCTCCGGATCTTTTCCGAAAGATCTTTGTCTTTTACCTCCTCGTAAGGGGAAGGACTGTCCTTGTTCTCGATGAAGTCTCCCAGGGTGCTGTCCTCATCCCCAATGGGAAGTTCCAGAGAGACCGGTTCTCTAGAGGCCTCAAAGATGGCCAAGATCTTCTCCCGGGGAAGCCCGGTCCGCTCGGAAAGCTCGGCCGGAGTGGGCTCGCGGCCGAGTTCCTTCACTAACTCATAAAAGGCCTTAAAAAACTGGCTGCGCAACTCTAGAAAATGTACCGGAAGCCTGATGGTGCGAGTCTTGTCCAGGATGGCCCGGGTGATGGCCTGCCGGATCCACCAGGAGGCATAGGTGCTGAACTTGTTCCCCTTGCGATAGTCAAAACGGAATACCGCTCGCATAAGCCCGAGGTTCCCCTCCTGGATGAGATCCGCCAGGGGCAGCCCCTGCCCAATGTAGCGCTTGGCAATGGAGACTACTAGCCGGAGGTTGGCCCGCACCATCTCGTCCTTAGCCCGCTCGATCTCCTGGGCCCGAAGCATGGTCTCTTGATAGAGCTCCTGTAAGGTCTCTTCTTCCGGGTACTTTTCCTTCATTTCCTGGATGCACTTGACCAAAAAGTTGAGGAGGCTCTTTTTGGGTTTAAGCCCCGGGTCCCGTTTCCGCCACAGGGCAATCTCAGCCTGCAGGGCCTTGATCTCCGGCACTTCGGAGGGGTGCTTTTCCACCGCTTCCACAATGGCGTAAAAACCGGTTCGGATAATCTTAGAAAGCTCCGCCTCTCGCTCTGGAGTAAGGAGGGGATACTTCCCCATCTCCTTCAAATAAAGGGTGGTAACCTCTTCGGATTCAATCGTTTCCTCTTCTTCCGCGGTCTCTAATTCGCTTTCCGAGATGGTGGAAAGCTCTTGGATCTTTTTCTGGGCCTCTTTCTCGATCCAATCTTCCTTTTCGTAGAGCTGTTTCTCGTCCAAGACCTCGATGTTGTTCCGGGATAAGAAATCAAAGATTTCTTCGATCTTTTCGGGATCGTCGTAACTTTCGGGCAAGATCTCATTTAGGGCCTCGTAAGTAATGGCCCCTTCCTTGCCCAGTTCTAACAGTTTTTTCTCCAGCTCCTTCTTGGCGCTCATACGCTCTCACCCACCCTTCTTGTAAGGTTTAAGCTTATTGTTTTTAACAAATAAAAAGCCCTTTGCCAAGCCTTTTTTAAATGTTAAACATCAAAAGGAGAAAGTCAAAAATGGATCTTCAACGTCTGAAAAAGCTGGTCCTCTACATGTTACTTTATCGCCCTGATGAATTCGGTCTATTACCCAATGAAGAAGGTTTTGTAAAGCTAAAAGATCTACATTTGGCCCTTACCGAAACCGAAGGTTTTAGAGGGGTAAGGCGTAAGGAGCTAGAGAGTCTATTTTCAATATACGCCCGGGAGGAGTTTGAGTATTTGGAGGGAAAGGCCTTGGTGAAAGCCAAAGCCTCTCCCCGGTATGAACCCCCAGCTTACACCGAGGACCTCCCTTCTCGTCTTTGGACCGCTATTAAACCCCGGGCCTGGATCCAGGTCGCCGAAAGAGGCTGGTCCGGCTCCACGCCCCTGCTTCTCACCTTAGACCAGGAGCTGGTCCAGCGCTTAGCCCGCCGCCGGGGGGCCTTGGTAGTGGAAGTAGACACCACCCTGGCCCGACAAGCAGGGGCGGTTTTTTTGCGTTTTATCGAAAAACTCTATCTTACTACTTGGCTCCCGAAAGAGGCCCTTCGCGGCCCGAAAGTGGACGAAAAGTTCCGCGCTCGCCATCTCCCTAAACCTAAAGAGGAACCCCCAGAGCCCGAACCTATCATACCCTTCCGGCCAGATACCCAGCTTCCAGAACTCCCTTATCGCAAAATTACCCGCGGAAAAAAGAAGAAAAAGCCCTGGAAAATAGGCCGAAAAGAAAAGAAAAAGAGAGATTGGTAAAGATCGCATATCCTTTAACACTTGTTTAAAAGGAAAAGATGGTTATAGTGGGGTGGAAGGAGGTTGGTATGAAAAGGTTTTGGGGGTTGGTTCTCCTTTTAGTTTTGGGAGGCCTAAGGTTAGCGGAGGCTGAACCCCTCTCCCTCTCTCAAATTTACGCTTTGGTGGAAAAGAATCATCCTCTCCTTAAGGCGGCTCGGAAGGAATTGGAGGCGGCCCAGGCCGGAGTCCGCCAGGCCAAAGGGGCCTTCTGGCCCCGGATCGATTTGCGGGAACTTTATGCCCGCACAGACAGCCCGGTGCAGGTCTTCAGTTACAAGTTGGCCCAAGAAAATTTTAAGGCTGAGGACTTCCTTTTGGATCGGCTCAACCATCCGGCTGAGATCTCTAACTGGAAGAGCCAGTTGGTGGTCACCCAACCTCTTTTTAATCAAGGCCGGGAGATCTTAGGGCTAGCCAAGGCCCGTCTCAGTTTAAAACAGGCTCGTTTCTATCTGGAGGCTTTAAAACAGAGACTTTTCCTAGAAGCTGAAAGGGCCTATCTCCGGGTTCTTCTAGCCCAGCAAAGGGTAGAGGTCTTAAAGAAGGCGGTAGAAACAGCCCGCGCCCATCTAAAACTAGCCACCCAACGATATAAAGCTGGAAAGGCCTTAAAATCCGATCTTTTGGAGGCTCAGGTCTATCTGGCTCGACAGGAAAAGGAATTGGCCGCGGCGGAACACCAGCTAAAGGTAGCCCTTTCAGAATTAAATCTGGCCTTGGGGTTTCCTCTTGGAACTTCTTGGGAGATAAAAGAAAGTTTATTTCATCCTCCTCAAGTCTCGGACCTTTCATTCTGGATAAAAGAGGCCCGTGAGAGGCGTCCAGACCTAAAGCTAGAGGCCTCCAAGGTGAAAGAGGCCCGGCTTGGGGTTAAAGAGGCCCGCTGGCGTTTCCTGCCCTCGGTCAACTTGAAAGGGATTTATGAAAAAAACGCTGAGGGCCCCTTTTCGGGAGGGGCCGATGGCGAAGCTTACCTTTTTATGGCTGAACTCAACTGGAATCTTTTTCGGGGTTTTCAGGACCAAGCGGCCCTTTCCCAGGCCCGAGCCCGACTCCTGGCCCAAGAATCCCGCTTCCAGCAGTATCAACGTCAGGTAGAACATCAAGTACGGGAGGCCTACAGCGCTTATCAGACGGCCCTTAAGGAACTAGAGGTTACCAAAAAGGCCGTAGCCCAGGCCCAAGAAGGTCTACGCATCCTGCAGGAGCGATACACCCACGGTCTTTCGCTCCTGGTGGAGCTCCTTCAGGCCCAAACGGCCTTAAAAAGGGCCCAGCTTTTGAATCTAGAGGCCCGCTACCAGGTACAGGAGGCTTGGGCCCGGCTAAGATATATGGCTGGAAGGCTCACCCTTGAAGGAGGAAGGCCATGAAAAACAGAGGGCTAGCAGGAATCCTGGCGGGTCTCTTGCTTTTGTTGGGGGCCTGCAAGTCTAAAGAACCCCAAGCCCACCGTCCTGAACCTCGCACCTTTAAGGCCTCTCTTTGGGAGCTTAAGGCCCAGGAGACTTTGGAGCTACGGCGTTTTCCAGGGGTGGTAGAAGCCCGTCAAAGAGCCAAGATCTCCTCCAAGGTAGGGGGGTTTCTCAAGGTCCTCAAAGTGCGAGAAGGTTCGGTGGTCCGCCAGGGGGAGATCCTGTTAAGGATTGACGACCGGGAAATCCGGGCCCGGCTTAGGGCCCTCCGAAGTGCTTTGGCCGCGACCCAGAAGAAACTTTCAGAGGTAGAGGCCCGGCTGCGCCTGGCCCGCTCGGAATTTGAACGTTACCGAAAGCTTTTTGAGAAAGAAGCGGCCACCCAGGAAGAATTTGAGATCCGAAAGGCCGATTATGAGGCCTGGCAGGCCTTAAGGGCCCAGACCGTGGCCCGGCTTAATCAGGTTCGCTCTCAGATCGCTGAAACTCAAAGCCTTCTGAGTTACACCGTCCTTAAGGCCCCTTTTGCAGGAAAAGTAGTTAAGAAATGGGTAGACGAAGGCAGCTTTGTCTCCCCTGGAGAGGCCCTTCTTGAAATGGAAAACCAGGCTCTCGGCTGGCAGGTGATCTTTCACCCCGAAGAAAGCCTTAAGGCCTATCTCACCCGAGATAAAGAGATCTATGTCCGTTCCCTCCAGGGCCGCCTTTTTAGGGTTGCGGTAACTGAAATAGTGCCTGAAATCGATCCCCAGAGCCGCACCTTCACGGTAAAAGCCGCTTTACCGGCTTCAGAGGCTTGGACTTCCGGAGCCTTCCTGGAGGTCTTCGTCCCCCTTAAGACCGAAAGGGCCCTCCTTTTACCCCAAAAGGCCTTAATTGAAAGGGAGGGTTATAAAGGGGCCTATGTCGTGGATGCAAAAGGGAGAGTACATTTTCGGGTCTTGCGTCTAGGGAAAAAGTTTTATGCCCAGGCTTTGGGTTTCCTGCCCCAATGTCTAAAAGAGCCCTGTGAGCTTTATTGGGAGATCCTCTCTGGACTCAAGGCCGGTGAGAGGGTAGTCCAGAGTCCTCCTCCCGGGCTTCGTGAAGGAGACCGGGTGAGCCAAGGAGAGGCTTCATGAAAGGCGGGTTTATCGGCCGGATCACTAACTATTTTATCGACTCTAAGCTCACCCCTCTGATCATTCTGGCCATGCTCTGCTTGGGGGTCCTGGCCATCCTCAACACCCCCAGCGAAGAAGAACCCCAGATTGTAGTACCCATGATCGACATCTTTGTAGAGATGCCTGGGGCCACCGCCTCCGAAATAGAAAAACGGGTGGTCTTCCCCATGGAAAAACTCCTATGGGAGATCCCCGGAGTAGAGTACGTCTACTCTACAGCCTATAACGGACGGGCCTTGACCGTGGTCCGTTTTTATGTGGGAGAAGACGTAGAGGAAAGTCTGGTCAAAACTTATACCAAGCTTTACCAACACCTAGATTGGATCCCTCCCGGCTGTTCGCATCCTATCCTAAAGCCCCGTTCCATCGACGACGTCCCTATCTTGACTCTCACCTTTTGGGGACCAGGCTACGATCCTTTTAGACTACGACAATTAGTAGCTCGGATTGACGACGAGGTCCGAAATATTCCCGGCATCTCCGAGACCTTTATTAAAGGGGGCTTACGACGGGAGGTAAGGATCGAGCTAGAACCGGAAAAGATTTACGCTTTAGGGCTGGATCCTTTAGACGTGGCCCAAGCCCTTTACGCTCAAAACCAAGCCCGCTTGCTAGGGCCCTATCGCCGCCACTCCCAGGTCTTCTACGTAAGGCTACAGAGTTTCTTTAACGATGTGCGTGATCTTGAAAACACCGTTATCAAGACTGTAGCTGGCCGACCGGTCTATCTTCGGGACATAGCGCGGGTTATAGATGGTCCCGAGAGGCCGGAAAGTTACGTATTTTTGGTCCCAGGGCCAGCGGCAGCGGAAAAAGGTATCGAAGGGGAGGTGGGGAAACTCTATCCGGCGGTCACCTTGGCGGTGGCCAAGCGCAAAGGCTGGAACGCCACCAAACTGGCGGAAAAGGTCTTAGAAAAAATAGACTCCCTCAAGGGGAACCTTATCCCGGAAGACTTGAAAATCACGGTCACCCGGAACTACGGGGAGACCGCTCGAGAAAAGACCAACGAACTCCTAGAACACCTCCTCATCGCCACCGTTTCGGTGGCGGTCCTTATCGCTCTTTTCTTAGGGGTTAGGGCCAGCTTGGTGGTCTTGGTGGCGGTGCCAGTGACCTTGGCCATCACTCTCTTGGTGTACTGGCTTTACGGTTACACCTTGAACCGGGTCACCCTTTTCGCCTTGATCTTTTGTATTGGTATCCTGGTAGACGACCCCATTGTGGACGTGGAAAACATTGTCCGGCACCTCCATCTTCCGGAAAACGCCGGACGTCCCTTCCGGGAGATCATTGTGCGGGCCGTAAACGAGGTCCGGGCCCCCTTGATCCTGGCCACCCTGACGGTTATCGCAGCCATCGCCCCTATGGGATTTGTGCGGGGCCTCATGGGGCCTTATATGCGTCCCATGCCGGTGGGGGCCTCGGTGGCCATGCTCCTTTCCATGGCGGTGGCCTTTGTGATCACCCCTTGGACCGCCTACCATCTGTTACCTAAAACCTTAAAACACGAACATCGGGAAACCACCCTCACCCGGCTTTACCGCTGGCTGATGGGACACCTCCTAAAAAGCCCCCTTTGGCGCTGGAGTTTCCTATTAGGGGTGGGAATCCTCTTCCTCCTCTCTTGTAGCCTCATTTATTTCAAGTTGGTCTACGTGAAAATGCTCCCCTTTGATAACAAGAGCGAGTTTCAGGTGCTATTAGATCTTCCCGAGGGCACGGCCTTAGAGACCACGGCCCAGGTAGCCGAGGAGGTGGCCCAGGCCTTGATGCAGGAACCTTATATCACCGATGTAGAACTTTACGTAGGCACGGCCTCTCCTTTTAATTTTAACGGTCTGATTCGTCACTATTATCTGCGCCAAGGGGACCATATCGCCGACCTGCAGGTCAACCTGGTCCCCAAACAAAAACGTTCTCTCCAGAGTCACGAAATAGCCAAAAAGATCCGGCCTTTAGTTACGGCCATTGCCCAGCGCTATGGGGCCCGGGTCACGGTGGCCGAGATCCCCCCCGGCCCCCCGGTCCTTCAGTCTTTGGTGGCGGAGATTTATGGTCCACGCTATGAGGATCAGATCCAACTGGCCCGGAAGGTGCGTCAGATCTTTGAGAAGACCCCCGGGGTGGTGGACGTGGATTGGTATATGACTGAACCCCAGACCGAATGGCGCCTTAAGATCGACCGGACCAAGGCCTCTCTGGCTGGCGTTACCCCTAAGCGAATCCTGGAAGTCTTAGAGATTGCCCTACCGGGAAAGGTGCTGGGGCTCTTTCACGATCCTCAAGCCCGGGAAGACGTCTTCTTGCGACTGCGGTTCCCGGAGGCCCGAAGATCTTCCCTGCCGGATCTTTCAGAACTGAAGGTCCGCAACCCCGAAGGCCGGCTAATCCCCCTTTCTGAGATGGCCCGCTGGGAAAAGGCCCTGGTCCCCCATCCCATCTATCACAAAAACCTCCATCGGGTGGTTTACGTAGTAGGAGACATGGCCGGAAAAGAAGAGGCCCCCATTTACGGTATTCTCAAGATCAATCGGGCCTTAAAAGAACTTGAGACCCCAGACGGCCAGCCCTTAAAGGTCTACTATACCCGGATACCTTTTTCGGAACAGGAATGGGCCCTTAAATGGGACGGAGAGTGGCAGGTGACTTACGAGGTCTTTCGAGATCTGGGCCTGGCCTTTGGGGCCTGTCTTATCCTCATTTATCTCTTGGTGGTGGCCTGGTTTAGATCCTATACCGTGCCCTTGGTCATTCTGGCCCCCATCCCCCTCTCCCTCATCGGGATCCTTCCGGCCCACGCCCTTACCGGCTCCTTCTTCACCGCCACCTCTATGATCGGGTTTATCGCCGGGGCTGGCATTGTGGTGCGTAACTCCATAATTCTGGCAGATTTTGCCGAGTTACGTCTCCGAGAGGGTTATCCTTTGGAGGAGGCTGTAATTGACGCCGGAGCCATTCGTTTCCGGCCCATGCTGCTTACAGCCGCGGCTGTTATCGTGGGAAGTTTCGTCATCTTGTTCGATCCTATCTTTAACGGTCTGGCCCTTTCTCTTATGTCAGGGGAAGTAGCCTCCACCCTCTTTTCCCGTATGGTGGTCCCCATCCTTTATTATCTGGAACACCGCATGAAAAAAGAACGCCGTCTGGTGCTCTAAGCTTGCCCCCCGGCCAAAGGCGAGTATGTTTTAAGCATGGCAAGCGAATTTTTCTTCAAGTTAGCCTTCCTTTTGTATTCTGTTTCTACGGTGGGTTTTTTTATCTATTTTTATTCTTTAAAACCCGAAGCCTTGCGGGGAGCGCGCTGGGTCTTGGGAACCGGATTTGTTTGCCACACCTTAAACCTTTTGGGACGTCTCTGGGTGCTAAAGGCCCCGCCCTTGACCTCCTTTCATGAGGCCTCCTCCTTTCTAGCCTGGGCGGTGGTGGGGGTCTATTTCTTCTTCGCCTACCGGGGCCCCAAAGTCTATACCCTGGGGACCTTTCTCCTCCCGGTAGTGCTTCTTTTAATGATCACTTCAGCCATTTCGCCCTCGGAGATCTTTCCCCTACCTCCGGTGCTCCGTAGCCTCTGGTTCCCTGTGCACGCCACCATTTCCCTTCTTTCTTACGCCTTCTTTTTAGTGGCAGCCGTGGCGGGTTTCATGTACCTCTGGCAAGAAAGACAGGTCAAACGCAAGCGCCTAGGGGGGATATTTAAGAGGCTTCCGCCTTTGGAGTCCTTGGATCGGATCAACGAACAATGTCTCAAATACGGCTTTCCCCTCCTCACCTTGGGAATCATTACCGGGGCCCTCTGGGCCGAAAAAGCCTGGGGCAGTTATTGGAGCTGGGATCCTAAAGAGACCTGGTCCCTCATCCTCTGGCTGGTATACGCCGCTCTTCTCCATGAGCGCCTTAT
>JALWWR010000195.1 GCA_026993045.1 Thermodesulfatator sp. | reverse complement strand
GCCCTGGTGATGACTAGCGGCAATCTCTCTGAAGAACCTCTGTGTTACCAAAACCAGGAGGCCTTAGAACGGCTTGCAGCTCTTGCGGATTACTTTCTTCTTCACGACCGGGAGATCGTGGCTCCGGCGGACGACTCGGTCTTACGGGTGGCGGATTCCACCTCTATCTTGATCCGACGGGCCCGGGGCTTTGTACCGGACCCTCTGCCCTTACCTAAAGGGGGGCCTCCGCTCCTGGCTACAGGGCCCCTCCTTAAAAACACCTTTGCCCTCACCCGGGAGGCCGAGGCCTTTCTAAGCCCTCACCTGGGAGATCTAGAAGATCTTAAGACCCTCCGCCGTTGGGAAACCACCCTCCGCCACTACGAGACCCTCTTAGCGGTCAAGCCCACTTTGGTGGTAAGCGACCTCCATCCCGATTATCTTTCCACCCGACTGGCCGAAGAGCTGGCCCAGCAGCATGGTCTTCCTTGGCTAAGGATCCAACACCACGTGGCCCACGCCTTTTCGGCCTTAGGCCCTAAGGCTGGGGGCCGGGCGCTCGCGGTGGTGGCTGACGGGGCCGGTCTGGGAACGGACCGGAACATTTGGGGCGGGGAGATCCTTCAGCTTGAAGGCCCTCGATACCGTAGGGTGGGACACCTAAGCCCCTTTCTTCTTCCGGGGGGAGAGGCCGCGGAAAAGGAACCCTGGCGGGTCGCGTATTATCTTTGCGCCGAACTGGGGCTTCCCCTTCCCGAATCCTTGCTTCAGATTCCTTCCCAGGAAAGAGAGCTCCTTTCCCTGCAAATTCAAAAGAGATGGAACTGTCCCGTAACCACCAGTGTCGGTCGGCTCTTTGAGGCCCTGGCCGTGGTCCTAGGGCTAGGAGTTCGTAATCACTTTGAAGGGGAGTTAGCCATGCGTCTTGAGTCCTTGGCCGAAGTCGCCCGGGAAGAGAAGGTCCAGGCCCAGCCTCGGACTGAAGGCCCTCAAGTCTTGACTCTGGAGATCTTTAGAGAGGCTTGCCAAGCCCTGAAAGCCGGAAAACCTCCGGCCTTGATTGCCTGGGAATTTCATCACGGTCTGGCCCAAAGTCTAGCCCAAGCTGCAGCTGAAGCAGCCCAAAGGGCCGGTCTTTCCACGGTAGCCCTTTCAGGAGGCTGTTTTCAAAACGCCATCTTTTTAAGGCTTTTAAAAGAGGCCCTCCGAGCCCGGGGCCTTAAACCCCTCTTTTCTTCCCAAATCCCTCCGAACGATGGGGGCATTTCTTACGGCCAGGCCGTCTGGGCCAGTCTTCGGAAAGACTCAGCTTGACTTCGAGCGAGGCTACATTAAAAAGTAAACAAGATCTTTACAGAACTTCGTTTCCCTCCCTCTAAAAGGACTAGGGAGGGAGAGTATAAAAATTTTGTTTCCTTTCTAGGGGGAGAAAAGAATTTTTTTAAAAGTCAAAAGTTTGGAGGGGACCGCCATGGCGGGACATTCACATTGGGCCCAGATCAAACGCAAAAAGGCTGCTCAAGACGCTAAAAGGGGCCGGCTTTTCACCAAGATCGCCCGGGAGATCATCGTAGCGGCCCGGCTAGGAGGGGGCGACCCTGAAGGCAATCCCCGGTTGCGGGCGGCCATTGCCGCGGCCAAGGCCGCTAATATGCCCAAGGAAAATATTGAAAGGGCCATCCGGAAGGGGCTGGGGCTAGAGGAAGGGGTGGCTTATGAGGAGATCACCTTTGAGGGCTACGGCCCAGGAGGGGTAGCGGTCTTGATCGAAAGCGTAACTGACAACCGGCGGCGCACGGTCTCGGAACTGAGACACATCTTTAGCAAATGCGGGGGCAACCTGGCGGAGCCGGGGGCGGTCTCCTGGATCTTTGAAAAAAAAGGCCTCATCGTGATCCCTCGAGACCATCTTTCCGAGGATCAGGTCTTAGAGATCGCTTTGGAAGCTGGAGCCGAAGATGTGCGGACCTATGAGGGGGAGTTTGAGATCATCACTGAGCCCGAAAGTTTCGAAGAGGTCAAGGCCGCGGTAGAAAGGAACGGCCTTTCCCCTTCCAGCAGCCAGGTTACCTTGGTGCCTAAGACCATGGTTAAACTGGAAGACGAAAAGACCGTGCAGCAGATGCTGCGTCTTATGGAAATGCTCGAAGAGCACGACGATGTCCAGAAGGTTTATGCCAATTTCGACATTCCAGAGGAGTTGATGGAAAAGACCTCGGGGGCCTCTTAGTGCGTATTCTGGGGCTTGATCCCGGCTCCCGGGTCACCGGCTATGGTTTAGTAAAAGCGGAGACCAAGCCCCAAGCCTTGGCCTGGGGGGTCATTTCTTTGCCCACCAGAGCTCCCCTGGCTGAAAGACTGGCCCGTCTATACCAGGAGCTTTGCTCTTTGTTAGAAAAGCTGCGGCCTGAAGTCATCGCCTTGGAGGAAGTGATACCGGAGAGATACCCCCGGGCTATCCTTTCCTTAGGACAAGCCCAAGGAGTGGTCCTCTTGTTGGCAGGCCAGAGGGGGCTCCCCTTTTTCCTTTACCACCCTGGAGAGATTAAAAAGGCCCTCACCGGGAACGGCCGAGCAGCCAAGACCCAGATAACTTATATGGTCTCCCAACTTTTAGCACTTGAGCCCGGCCTTCCTCCGGACGCAGCCGATGCCCTGGCCGTGGCTTTAACCCATTTTTATCGGGGTCAAAAGGCTATCCGAGATTCAGGGACGGATCGTTAAAAAGATCCTGGGCAAGGTCTGGTTACAGACCGGGCCCTTGGTGTGGGAGATCGGGGTGCCCTTTACCCTGGTGGAAAAGTTGCCGGCGGTAGGGGAGGAGGTCCGCCTTTCGGTCTGCCTCTATCTCAAGGGTGAAGATCTGGCCCTTTACGGCTTTCCGGATGAGAGATATCGGGAGGCCTTTCTTTTGCTCTCTTCCCTTCCCCGGCTGGGGCCCCGTTTGGCCCTCAATCTCTTGGCCCTTTTCAGTCCCTCCGAATTAGAAGAAGTAGTGCGGAGCGAAAACTTTTCAGCCCTTTCGCGGGTGCCAGGCATCGGCCCGCGACGAGCGGAAAGGCTCTGCGTGGAACTCCGGGCCAAACTAGGGCTCAAGAAACGGCCCCGAGAACATCCTCCGGTTTACGAAGAGGCCCTGGTAGTCCTTAAAAACTTGGGCTTTTCAAGGGCTGAGGCTGAAGAGGCTCTAACTAAGGTCTTTGAAGGGGATGAAGACTTAGATACTTTGGTGCGGAAGGCCTTAAAGGAGCTTTCTCCGGCCTAAACAAGGGCTATCGCAAGATCAAGGGGGCTAGATATTTCAAGGCCGCCAACCCGGTAGCCAAAAAGAGGCCTCCTTTTATGAAACGCTCCGGGACATACTTCTGGGCCCTAGCCCCTAGGTAAGCCCCCACCAGCCCTCCCAGACCAAAAAGGAGCCCTAAAAACCAATCGGGCCGGGTGGCGGGACTAGAGCCTGGCCCAAAGGTATAAAAGAGTACTCCGCTCAAAGAGGCCCCAAAGGTGGTGGCCAAGGTGGCCCCGGCCACGGCGTAGACCGGAAGTCTCAAGATGGAAATAAGATAAGGAGCCAGGATCGCCCCTCCCCCAAT
>JALWWR010000194.1 GCA_026993045.1 Thermodesulfatator sp. | reverse complement strand
GGACTAGAGCCAGCAAGGCTTAAGGCCAAAAATAGTAGACTAAAAATATAAGCCCTATCAGGAGCCCTAGGGCAGCCAGCCAGATCTCAGGACGACTCTTCCAAGAAGAACGCAGAGGAAGGGCCTGGCTTTCCGGAGAAGTAAAAGGAGAAGGCCCTCCGCTAGGAAGGCGCTTTAAAACCTCTTCCGGATTTAGACCCACCACCTCGGCGTAACACCGCACGTAGCCCCTCACATAGATCTCGGCCGGCAAACTTTCCCAGTCTTCATTTTCCAGAGCCTCAAGAAAAGTCTTCCGGATCTTGGTGGCCTGGGCCAGTTCCTCTAGCGAAAGCCCCCGGGCCTCTCGGGCTTGGCGCAAATAAGGACCTACACCTTCTTGCCCTTTTTCATTAGACATCTAAAGCAATACCTTAATAAAAGCCCTTTCTTTTAACTCATTTATCCATTTTTTGAAGGTGGCGTCAAGTTCTTCCTGAAAAAGGGTTTGTCGGATTTTTTCCTTGACTTTTTCAAAGGGAACAGCCGGTTTATTCTCGATTTTGAGGATCTTAACGATCTGCCATTTACCGCCCACCTGAATGGGAGGACTGATCTCTCCGGGTTTGAGCTGGGCCAAGGCCTTTTTAACAGCCGGGGAGAGCTCTTCGTATTTAAAACTTAGGCCTTGAGCCCCTTCGGGAAGTTCAGAATATTTTTGGGCTACAGCCTTAAAATCTGCGCCCCCTTTTAAGGCCTTAAAGGCCTCATGGATCTTTTCCGGCGAAGAATTCACAATAAGGGCCAGCCAATAAAGGCGATTCTGGTCCGAAAGATAATGCTTTTGATAGTAACGTTTAAGGTCTTCTTCGGTGATAACGATCCGAGCCCGGAGGCTCCCCTGAACTAGCTTGAGTTTTTTAAGCTGTTCTTTCACCCGTTTACGATATTCCGAAAGACTAAGGCCCTGGGCCTTCAAATATTCCTGCAAGGCCTCCTCGCCCCCTATCTGGGCCTTCACATTTTGGATAAATTGGTCCACCTCTTCTTCCCCGACCTCTATATGATATTTCTTTACCTCCTGCGCGATGAGTTTCTCCTCGATCAGCCTTTCAAGCACCTGGCGACGGATCTTGCGCACTATCTCGGATTCTTCCAGAGGATCCCGGACCCCGGCTAAATATTTACGAAAAAGAGGCAAACAGGCCTCATCTAGTTCTGAAAGGGTTATGATTTCCTCGTTCACCACCGCCACAATGCGATCCACAATCTCGGCCCGGGCCGGAGCTATCCAGAGCAAGAGCAAAAGAAGCCCCCAAGTCCCTCTTTTCACGAGTTTGGTCCAGGGGCTCTCAAAACCCCCCACCAGGAACTTCCAGAAACAAGCCCCTCCTAAACTCTCCGGCGAAACCGGGTTTTGCCCCTCTCTCTTCTTCATTTTTCTTTCCTCCCGAGTAAAATTCGAGCCACCTTCAAAGCCTCTTCCAAGAGGTCTCCCTGGACCCTGACCCTTAAACGGTCGCCTTGGGTCAATCTTACCATTTTATATTCTTGGGCGAGTTTTCTAATCCCAGAAGTATAATCTTGAGAGGGGCGGCCTAAATGGAAAATTAGTTCTTGTCCCCGGGCCTCAAGTTTTAAGATCTGAAGCTCCCGCAGCAAGAGTTTGAGCTCGGTGAGAAACAAAAGATTCCGGCCCTCAGGGGGAGGCTCGCCGAAACGATCCTCCAGGGCGGTTTTAAATTCCTTCAGTTCCCCCTCATCTCTTACCAAGGATAGTTCCCGATAGAGATGGAGCCTTTGTTCCACATCTGGCACGTAGCTTTCGGGAAAATAGGCCGGCAAGCGGAGCTGGACTTCGGGCTCTGGACGTTCGTCTATGGGCTCGCCCTTCATTTCCCGCACGGCCTTCTCCAAGATCTCCAAGAAGAGATCATAACCTACGGCTGCGATGTGTCCGGACTGGGAGACTCCCAAGAGGTTGCCGGCCCCTCGAATCTTTAGATCACTTAGAGCCAGACGAAAACCTGAGCCCAGCTCTGTAAATTGCATCAGGGCCTTAAGCCGTTTGCGGGCTTCTTCCGTTAGCCCTGAAAGGGAAGGCACCAGGAGATAGGCGTAGGCTTGGACCCGGCCCCGGCCCACCCGGCCCCGGAGCTGATAAATCTCCGAGAGCCCAAAGCGATCCGCCCGGCAAATGATAATGGTGTTAGCCGAAGGGATATCAAGCCCGCTTTCGATGATGGTAGTACAGACCAGGACGTCGATTTCCCGACGCACAAACCGCGCCATAACCTCTTCCAGTTGCCGGGCCGGCATCTGGCCATGGGCCATCTCCACCCGGGCCTCTGGCACCAGACGTTTCACCCAGCGGGCCAGAGCCGAAAGCCCCCTCACCCTTGGATAGACCAAAAAGACCTGCCCACCTCGAGCCAGTTCGCGCCGAATGGCCTCCTTAACAATCTCGGCCTCCATCTTAGCCAGCACGGTCTTGACCGGAAGACGTCCCGAAGGGGGGGTCTCTATCACCGAAAGGTCCCTTACTCCTAAAAGGGACATCTGGAGGGTCCGAGGAATGGGAGTGGCTGAAAGGGCCAGGACGTCCACCGTCTTTTTGAGTTCTTTGAGCCGCTCCTTCTGCTTTACCCCGAAGCGGTGTTCCTCATCAATAATGACCAGCCCCAGGTCCTTAAAACGCACATCGGTGGAAAGCAAGCGATGGGTCCCTATCACCACCTGGATCTCACCGGAGGCCAACTTCTTTAAGGTCTCCTTTTGTTCAGCCGGCGGTCTCAAGCGAGAGAGGATCCCCACCTTGACCCCAAAAGGCCCTAAACGTTCCGTAAAGGTCCGATAGTGTTGTTCGGCCAAGACCGTGGTGGGGACCAGGACCGCCACTTGTTTCCCGTCGCAAACCGCCAGCATGGTGGCCCGCAAGGCCACTTCCGTCTTCCCATACCCTACGTCTCCGGCTAGCAAGCGGTCCATGGGCCGGGGGCTCTGCATATCTGCAAGCACTTCCTGGATAGCGGCTTCCTGATCCGGAGTCTCTTGAAAGGGAAAGGCGGCCTCAAATTCTTGGTACAAGAGGCCTGGAGGAGCGAAGGCGTGCCCCCGGGCTACCTTCCGAGCCGCGTAAAGAGCCACTAATTCCTGGGCGATCTCTTGGACCGCCTTTTTGACCCGCTCTTTGCGTTGTAAAAAGGCTTTGCCCCCTAGGCGGTCGAGCTTAGGGGCCTTTTCGTCAGGACCTATGTAGCGATGGATCTCCGAGAGCCGATCCACCGGTAGATATAACTTGTCGCCTTTGGCGTATTCCACCAACAAAAACTCGCCGGGCACGCCCCCGATCTCAAGCCGCACCAGTCCTTTATAAAGCCCGATGCCATGGTCCTTATGGACCACGTAATCCCCGGGCTTGAGGTCTTCAAACCGCAAAGGCCGCCAGCCCCTTTTCCGCCGTCTTAAACGCAGCCCCCCAGGACGCCAGCCCAGAAGTTCTTTTTCCGAAACCAAGGCCAGAGCCAAAGCCGGGCAGAAAAACCCTTCAGGCAGTTCGCCCAGGACGATCTCCACCGGAACCTTCCATTGAGGTTCTCCTAAAGG
>JALWWR010000193.1 GCA_026993045.1 Thermodesulfatator sp. | reverse complement strand
AGGTCTTCCAGGCCGTGGGGCTTCCCTGGATTCCTCCGGAACTCCGGGAAGATCGAGGGGAGATCGAGGCCGCCAAGGAAGGTCGGCTCCCGCGGCTAGTGGAATACGACGAGATCCAGGGCGACGCCCATGTCCATTCTAAATATAGTGACGGGATGTCTAGCCTGGAAGAAATCGCCCAAAAGGCCGAGGCCTTAGGGCTTTCTTGGGTGGGGATCTGTGACCATTCCCAAGGCCTCAAGGTGGCCGGTGGGGTGCCGGTGGAGGCCTTGATGGAGAAAAAACGGGCCATCGAGGACTTTAACCGGCGTTCCAAACGGGTAAAACTCATCTTTGGGGCCGAGGTGGACATCCTTTCAGACGGCTCCCTAGATTATCCCGAGGAGGTGCTGGCCCAGATCGACCTGGTTATCGCGGCCATTCACCTGGGGTTCCAGCAGTCTGAAAGCCAGCTCACGGAGCGGATCACCAAGGCCCTTTCCCATCCTTTAGTGCACGCCGTGGCCCATCCCACGGGTCGGCTCCTGGGGGAACGGGAACCTTACGCCTTGGATTTTACCCGGGTGGTGGAGGTGGCCGCGGCTCAAGGCAAGGCCCTAGAGATAAACGCCTACTACAAGAGACTAGACCTAGACGACGTCAAGGCCCGCACTGCTAAAGAAGCGAGAGTGAAGCTTCTCATCGGCACCGACGCCCACATCGTGGATCAGATGGACTATCTTCCCTTAGGGGTGGCGGTGGCCCGGCGGGCTTGGTGTGAAAAGAAAGACGTGTTAAATACCCTGAGCTATGAAGAACTTATAACCTGGTTAAAAAAGGCCCGGGGGGCGTAAGATGGCCAAAAAACGGGTGCACGTCTACATTTCGGGGCGGGTGCAGGGGGTCTGGTTTAGGGCCTATACCAAAGAAGAAGCGGAACGTTTGGGACTAAAAGGCTGGGTGCGGAATCTCCCCGACGGACGGGTCGAGGCGGTCTTTGAAGGGGACGAGGAGGCGGTGGAAGCTATGGTGCGTTGGTGCCAGGTAGGTTCTCCCCACTCCAAAGTGACCGGGGTGGAGGTCCAGGAAGAACCCTATACCGGAGAGTTTTCCGATTTTCGGATCCGGTATTAAAAAAATTGGTGGATAAGAAAATGGAGAACTGGAGGGTTTTTCAGGGGGGATCGAAATTGGGTCTGATTGACCAGGAACGTCTGAAACTAGAATTTGAGCTTCTGGCAGGGATCAACAGCCCTTCCCGAAAGGAAGAACCTTTGGCCAATTATGTAGTCTCTATCTTTGAGGCCTTGGGGGCCCAGTGTTTCTTTGATCGCTCTTTTCTCCATACCCAGTCCCGGGTGGGAAACCTTATTGTAAAGGTCCCCGGAAAAGAGGATCTGCCGCCTCTTTTCTTAGGGGCCCATCTGGACACGGTGGAGGACACCTCTGAAATAAAGATTTACGAAAAGGACGGTGTCATCGCCAAAGAAGGCCCCGGGGTTTTGGGGGCGGATGACAAAAGCGGTATCGCAGTCCTGATCGAGATCGTAAGGGCCCTTAAAGAGACCGACCGTCCCCATCCCCCTTTGGAGATAGTCTTTACCACCTGTGAAGAAATCGGCCTTTTGGGAGCTCGATATCTGGATTATGGATTGCTTTCAGCCCGAATGGGCTACGTGTTAGATTCCGAAGACCCCCGGGAGGTGATCGTCCAGGCTCCGGAGGCCATAAAGTTTGAGGTCCGGGTCCGGGGAAAGGCGGCCCATGCGGGGCTGGAGCCTGAAAAAGGGATTAATGCCATTAAGGTGGCGGCGGAGGCCTTGAGTCGCCTGCCCTCTGGCCGGTTAGATGAAGAAACCACCCTTAATTACGGAGTTATTCAAGGAGGAAAGGCCACTAACATCGTGCCGGAAGAAGTAGTGCTGGAAGGAGAGATTCGCAGCCATCGTTTGGATAAGCTTGAGGCCCGGTGGCAGGAGATCCAGAAGGTCTTTTCGGAAGTGGCGGAGGCCTACCGTACCGGCGATCGCCCTCAGGTCTCTTTTCACCAGGAAGAAATGTTTCCGGGATTTTCCGTCCCTCGGGACCATCCGGTATTGAAACTCTTGGAACAAGCAGCCCAGGAACTGGGGCTTGAGCTTCGCTACGCTCGCCGGGAAGGGGGCTCGGACGCCAATATTTTTAACCGGCAGGGGATCACCACCGTGATCTTGGGGACTGGGATGCGCCGGGTCCATTCCCCGGAGGAATTTTTGGTCCTGGAGGATCTTTATCTTTGCGCCGAACTCCTCCTTAATTGCCTTTTAAAGGCTGCTGAAAGTGGGTTTCTTGCCGCGATTTGAGTCTTTAAGGAATTTCTTTTTTCCCCAATACTGTGCCCAGTGTGGGAAAATTCTCCCTTTTTACCGGCTCCTGGTCTGTGAGGACTGTGAAAAAGGGCTTCCTTTCAATCACCCCGCCTGTCCTCAGTGCGCCCAGCCTTACCCCCCTTCTCAAACCCCTCATCTCTGTCAAGCTTGTCTTAAGGGGCGCGCTTTTTCCAAGGTTTGGGCCCCTTTTCGGTATGAAGAACCTCTGCGGTCTTGGATCTTGAGTTTCAAGTTTGAAGAGCGTTTCGAACGGGCTCGGGCCCTGGCCTGGCTCTTAAAGAAGCATCTCCCGCCTCTGGAATTTGATCTGGCGGTGCCGGTCCCGCTGGGGAGAAAGAGGGGCCGGCGGCGGGGTTATAACCAAAGCGCTCTCCTAGCCCGTCTAGCCTTTAAAAAAAAACCGGGATATCCTGATCCGCAAACGGGAGACCCGCCCTCAGACCCAGCTGGGCCTTAAGGAAAGACAAGCCAATGTTAAAGGGGTCTTTGCTCTTAAAGCTGGGGTCCAAGTTGAAGGCCAAAAGGTTCTTTTGGTGGACGATGTGTTAACCACCGGGGCTACGGCGGAGGAATGCGCGCGGGTCTTAAAGGAGGCTGGGGCCCGGGAAGTGGAAATCGTGGTGTTGGCTAGGGCCAGCCATGTCTAGCTTGAAACTCTCTATTCTCCAGTATCCGGTTTTCCCCGGTGACCTCCAAGGTAATTGGGAACGATTGGCGACTCTGGCCCAAAAGGCGGAAGGGGAATTGCTGGTGGCTCCAGAATTGGCCCTTAGCGGTTACGCCGTAGTGGGGGAGGCGACCTTAGAGGAACTTTTGGCCCGGGTGAAAGCCCTGGCCCAAAACTTGGGGCGTTGGATCCTTTTGGGACATCCCTCTCTTTCGGATAGGGGGCTAGTTAACGCTGCCTGGCTGGTTTCTCCCCAAGGCCTTTCCCAAGTGGTGGCGGAGAAAGAAGGCCTTTTTCCGAATTTAGACCGGGATTTTAAGACCGGCCAAAGGCGAGAGGTCTTCACTATAAACGGCTTTTCTTTGGGGGTTGTTCTTTGTTACGAGTTGCGGTTTCCGGAAGTGGCCCGCCGATTAGTAGCCTCCGGGGCCCAGGCTTTGGTGGTGCTTTCCCAGTGGCCAGCGCTTAGGGCTCGGGCCTTTGAGGTCCTGCTTGAGGCCCGGGCAGTGGAAAACCAGGTCTATGTGCTGGCGGCCAACGCCTTGGGAGAGGTGGAAGGTCTGAAACTGGCTGGGGGCTCGGCGGTCTACGCCCCAGGAGGATCAAGACTAAAGGCCCTGAAGGAAGAAGGGGTCCTCGAGGCGGTCCTTGAAACCCAATCCCTCTCTGAGGCCCGAAAGCTCTTTAACACTTCTGCCCCCTGGCCACCCCCTCTTCCGGAGACCAAGATTCGCTCCCTAGAGGACCTTCTCCCAGAAGTTAAGCGAAGACGAACCCTTGGACACCGCTTGGTCTTTACCAACGGCTGTTTCGATCTCCTCCACGCTGGACACGTGACTTATCTCTACCAGGCCCGTCGGTTCGGGGATTTTTTGGTGGTGGGCCTCAATTCTGACGCCTCGGTAAGGCGGATAAAAGGCCCCGAAAGGCCCATTAACCCCGAAAAAAGGCGGGCCTTGGTCTTGGCAGGCCTGGCCTGCGTGGATTATGTGGTGCTTTTTGAAGAAGACACTCCGGAAAGACTGATCCGGGCTTTAGCCCCCGAGGTCTTGGTGAAGGGGGCCGACTGGCCGGAAGACAAGATCGTAGGGGCGGATTGGGTCAAAAGCTACGGGGGCCAGGTGGTGCGTCTGCCTTTTGAGCACCCCGTTTCCACCACAGATTTGATACGAAAGATCCGAGGCTCTTAGGCGACCTTTATCCCTTCGCTTTCCCCGGATCCCCATTCGATTTCGATCTCTAAGCTCTGTTTGGTCTTTCCGGGCTTGGTCTTGCGCCGGACCTCAAATTCCAAGGTGACCCTTTCCGGGATCTGAAGGGTCACCGTCTCATCTCCTTTGGTCACCGTAAGGCTTCCGGCTTCTAGTTTGTCCGCGATCTCGCGCAAAAAAGAGGCCACCTCTTGACGGGATCGCACTTCCTCGCTTTCGACCAGGATCTCTTTGTGTCCCATCCTTGTCTCCTACAGGCAGATATTTGAAGGCTTAGCCTTTAATGTATTTAGGATAGCGGTAGGGTCTTCTCTTCGTCAACCTAGGATCCCCAAACGTTATATAATAGGTCCTGTCGAAAGACCTTTTAAACTTTGGTTTAAGAAGGAAGTTCTACCTGGGCCAGAATCTCTAGCAGTCCTTCTAAGACCATTTGGACCGCCACCACCGAAAGGATGAGTCCCATTAAACGGGTCATGACCCCGATAGCGGAGGGTTTAAGGCGTTTGATCATGGTTTCAGCATATACAAAACAGAGGTAGGTCAAGAGGCAGACCAGGGCGAAGATCCCCAGGACCAAAACGATAGAGACTATTTCGGTCTTCCGTCCTACCAGGGAAAGGGCGGTGGTGATGGTTCCGGGACCGGCCAAAATGGGGGTTCCAAGAGGGGTAATAGCCACGTCTTCGGACTCCTCGTAATATAGCTCTCCTTTTGGGGGATGTTCTTCCTCGGTGGGATGATGTTGGTGGGAGCGTTTGGCCCGGACTAAATGGTAAGCGATCATAAAAAGGAGAATACCTCCAGCAATCCGAAAAGCTGGAAGAGTGATCCCAAACATTCGGAAGATCAAGTTTCCGCCCAGGGTGAAGATCAAGACGATGACCAAGGCGGTGAGGACCGCCGTGCGGGCGACCCGCAGACGTTCTTTTTCCGGAAGATGGTTCACTAGAGATAAAAAGATGGGGGTATTGCCGATAGGATTCATGATGGCCATAAAAGAGAGAAAAACCTGTAATATGAAGCCTAATAAGCCTTGTTCCATCTTCTTTTATTATCTTTTTCAATAATAAGGCTTTTTGTTTTGGAGTTGAAGGGTCTTCAAAAACATGGTAATGAGGCCCAAATCCCCGGAGGAGTTTTCCATGGCTCAAAAAATAAAAAAGATTTTGGTAGCCAACCGTGGTGTGCCAGCGGTGCGGGTGATGCAAACCTGCCGGGATCTCAAGATCCCCACCGTGGCGGTCTATAGCACTCCGGACCGTTTAAGCCTCCATGTGTTTATGGCCGATGAGGCCTTGCATATAGGAGAAGGCCCGCCCCTTAAATCTTATCTGAACATGGATCGGATCATAGAGGCGGCCCTTCAGACCGGAGCCGACGCTGTGCATCCGGGGTGGGGGTTTTTAGCTGAAAACGCTGAGTTTGCTCGCAAGGTACAAGAAGCGGGGCTGATTTGGATCGGTCCTAACCCGGAAATCATTGCCCTTATGGGGGATAAAAAAGCTGCCAAAGAGATTGCCAAAAAGGCCAATGTCCCCACCATCCCTGGAATTGAAGATCCCCAAAGCCCCGAAGAAGTCCGAGATTGGATGCGTCGGGAGCGGGTAGATTTTCCTATCATGTTAAAGGCCGCGCTGGGCGGAGGGGGAAAGGGCATGGTCAAGGTGGAAAAAGAAGAAGAATTAGAGTCCAAGTTTGCCCATGCCCAATCCGAGGCTTACAAGGCCTTTGGCGATTCCAGTCTGATTGCGGAACAATATATCGAGCGAGGCCGTCATATTGAAGTCCAGATCGTGGGAGACCAACACGGGCACGTAGTACACCTCTTTGAAAGGGAATGTACTATTCAGCGCCGCAACCAGAAGATCATTGAAGAGACCCCGGCTCCTTCTTTAGATGAGGATCTAAGGCAAGAAATCTGTTTTACCGCGGTACGCCTCATGCGGGAGATCGGATACGATTCGGCGGGCACGGTGGAATTTCTACTGGATGCGGCTACCCGCAAATTTTACTTCCTGGAGGTGAACACCCGTTTACAGGTAGAACACGGGGTAACCGAGTTAGCCACCGGTCTGGATATCGTAGATCTTATGATCCAGATCGCTGAAGGCCGGCCGCTACCCCTCCACCAGAAGGATATTCAGAGTAACCGCTGGGCCATCGAGTGCCGGCTTACCGCCGAAGATCCTCGAACCTTTGCCCCCTCTTTTGGGACTATTACCCGGCTCCAGATCCCTGATGGCCCGAACATTCGCATCTCTACCGGAGTTTACGAGGGGGCGGAGATTCCCCCCTACTATGACTCTATGTTCATGCTTATCATGAGTGCCGGGGCAGACCGAGATCAGGCCATCCGGGTTATGGACCGGGCCCTTTCCCGAGGCCTGCGGGTAGAAGGAGTGAAGACCATCACTCCTCTTCTCATAAGCATTATCCGGCACCCGGCCTTCCGGGCGGGAGAGTTTTCCACCCGCTTCATCGAAGACCACTTGGAGGAGCTCATCTCCGCTTTCAAGGAAAAGGATCCCGATGAAGAAGTCCTAAAGATCGCCCGTTACGTGGCCGAGATTTCGGCCCTAGGACCTCAGAAATGGATGTAAGGTTAATCATGGCGTGGAGCGGTCTTTTTCTTTTCCCGGTCGTATTTCCAACCGAAGTAAAGGGCGATGGCCGCTCCCACCAGGGCTGCGATATAAACGATAATAAGACTATCCATGGTCTTCCTCCAGACCCTTTTTTAATGTCCAAAAGCCGAGAAGTACGCATATCACATAAGCTGAAAATCCTAAAACATTTATTCCAAAAGGTGTTCCAGAACGAAGCAAGGGTGGAATTACCAGTGTGCCCAGGAGAACAAGGCTTACTTTTAAAAGATAATCACCGATTCTTTCCCACATGTTTCAAAACTAGCATTTCAAATATAAAACCTCAAGCGAGGAGGCCTTTATGGATCTTATTCGCATAAAACCCGGAACTGAGCCGCGGGAAATCATTAAGATTCTCCGGGAGACCGATCGGGTCTTTTTCACCTCCACTTCTTTTCGCGATGCCGGTCAGTCAGATTACAAAAACCGGCACCGCCTAATTGATCTCAAGACCCTCTGCCCCATCTATAACGAGATCGGGCTCTTTAGCGTGGAATGTCACGGCGGGGCTCGCTGGCATGTGGGAATTATGAACCGTCGGGAGAGTCCCTTTGAGGAGCTTCGGACTTACCGCCGCCTTATGCCCAACGTTATGCTTCAAACCCTTATTCGGGAGACTAACCTCTGGGGTTATCGTCCTTACCCCAAAAACGTAATCGAATACGTGGTCTCTAAGGTGGACATCGATCTTTGGCGCTGCTTTTCCTTCTTAAATGATATCCGAAACATGCGCACCGTGGCCGAGGTGGTGATGAAACGGGGCAAACTCTTTGAGCCAGCCATCTCTTTTACCGACGCAGACTGGGCGGATAACACCTATTATTTGGAAGTGGTAGACGATATTGTGGCCCTATGTGGGGGTACGGACGAGATCATCCTCTGCATCAAGGATATGGCCGGAGTGGGCAGTCCGGAGCGCATCCGGAGTCTGGTTTCAGCCATAAAAGACAAATACCCCGACCTAGTGATCCATTATCACCGACACGCCACTGACGGACTAGCTCTTCCAGCTTACAAGGCCGCGGTGGAGGCCGGGGTCAAAATCATCGATCTCGAAGAAGATTCTCTCTGTCGCTTTTACGGACAACCCCCCCTCCTTACTGCCTATGCCTATCTAACCGAGGCCGGTTTTAAGGTGAATCTCAACCCTCGGCTGGCGGAACTTGCGGTCCAGAAGGTGCGGGAATGGATCAATTATTACGACTGGGCGGAATCTCCTTTTAAGGGCTTCGACTACATGGTGGTGAAACATCGAATGCCCGGAGGGGCCTTTCCTTCTTCCTTTGAACAAGCCGAAAAGAACGGTTTTCTCCACCTTATGCCCTATATTTTAGAGCTTATGTCTTACTACAATCGTATCGTAAGATATTTTGACGTTACTCCTGGTTCTCAAATCACTTGGGTAACTTGTTCGGGAATTGTAAATCGCTACGCTAAAGAACACGGAGAAGCTGGGGTGCGCCATATCTTGGACCTGCTACGGCGCTTTGTGGAAGAGAAAGGGTGTGACTTTACGGCTATGACCGAGGAGGAACAGGAAGAACTTTTAGAGCTTTTTAAGACCGCTCCGGGGGATTTCAAGAACCTGATTTTAGGAAAATACGGGAAACTTCCTGCGGGTTGGCCGGATGAATGGGTGTATCGCAGCGCTTTTGGGGAAGAGTGGGAGGCCAAGATGGCCGAACGCACCGAGGCCAGTCCCCTTGAGACGGTGCCGGAGCTAGACTTAGAACAGGCCTACCAGGAACTGAAGACTAAGCTGGGGCGCGATCCCTCCGAAGAAGAGTTCATTATCTATTTGATGCATCCCAAGGACGCCTTAGAATTTTTCGATTTCTTTGAAAAATATGGAGAGGCCTCTTATATGCTGCCATCCCCGGTCTTTCGTTATGGCCTTAAGAAACCGGGCGATAAAGTGGAATTTTATTTCCAGGGCAAACCTTATACCATCGAGCTGGTATCCGTGGGCGCCGAGCACGATGGAGTCATGCATGTGGTGGTGAAGGTCAACAACAAGACCCGGGTCTTTGAAGTAAAAACCCCCCGGGTGAAGAAAAAAGAGGTGCGCATGGCCAAGGGGGCCAACGAGATTGGCTCCCCCATTAAAGGTAACGTCTGGCGCTTAGGCAATCCCAAACGCGGGGAGCTCAAGGTGGGCGACATCTATCATAAAGGGGAGGAGATCGCCAATCTCGAGGCAATGAAGATGGAGACTCCGGTTTACGCCCCCTTCGACTGCGTGATCGAAGAGATTTGTGTGAAGGTAAACGAAAGCGTGGTGGAAGGGCAACTCCTTTTCGTAGTAAAACCGGTGGAAGAGGTTTCTCCCAAAGAAGTGGCCCCCAATCTGGGAGAAGAGGTCAAGGATTAAATTTTCTGTAGAAGGGGCAAGGTGAGCCTTTCCACGGAAGGAATTTATACTTAGACAAGAGGGGAAGGAAGCCTTGGCCTTTTAAATTGGACTTATTTAACCCTAGATATCAAAAATATTGACTCCTTCCTCTGGGGAAAACTTAGCCCAGTCTAAACAAAAAGGGCGCTTTAATAGATGTCTTTTAGTAGATCCGAGAGCATGGCCTGGGCCACTTCTTCGGCAGGGACCTGGTAGGTGCCGGCTTCAATCTCTTTTCGGAGGGCTTCCACCCGTTCTTCCCGCACTTCCGGTGCTTCGCGGAGCAGGGCCCGGGCCCGTTCCACCAAGCGGGTGCCGCGCAATTCTACCCGATCTTCCGCCGGGGCAACCCTTTCTTCAGCCTCCCTCTCTCGGACCGGCCTTTCCGCCTCGCGAGCTTTTTGGCTTTCCGAGGCCGGAGTTCTCAGATAGGGCATAACATCTTTTATCTTCATGGCTTAGCCTCCTTGTTTTTCCTGATTTTTCAAGGTCTCAAGGGCCTTCTGCCGGGCCTCTGGGGGAGATCTCCACCCGGTCCGCCGAAGCCTCCCTTCGGCCCTCCCGCAAAGGAGATTTAGCCCCTTTTTGAAGGTAATTTCGAATAGCTTCACTTAAACTCAATAGGCGGACCGTCATAGCCTTTTCACCATCTTGTTTTTACAATTCTTCCGTTATTTAATATCGGTAAAAATCTTAAAAACTTTAACACCTTATGAGTAGCTTCCTGCAAGTCCTAAATTGGGCCTTAACCTCCCCTCTTTACTTAAATACCAAAATGTTTATCCCTTTCAAAGGGAGGAGCCGGGAGACAAGCTCTCTCCCCCATAGGCCTCTGGAGCTAATCTTACAAGGCCAAAAGCAAGTATTTTATTACCGCTATTACGGAGAGCCTGAAAAATGGGCTCGGGGTTTAATAATCGATATTGAGGTTTGAGATGCGAGAGCTGGCCCAATTTGAAGATCCTATTAAAAAAGTCCCGCTAAAGTTGGCGGTCTTCGAATTGCAAGAGGTGGAGGTCCCCCCTTTTCAAAGAGATCTCTCCGAGGGGCTTAAAAAACACCTCGAGCTAGCCATCGAGAAACTGGGGTTTATTACCCCCATTGTGGTATGCCCCTATGGGGGAAGGTATTACGTAGTGGATGGCCGTCATCGCTTGGAGGCCTTGAGAGACTTGGGGGCCCGGGAGGTGCTGGCCATTATTGCACCTGAAACTTTATATCGGCACATCTTAGAATTTAACACTGAAAAACCTCCTAACGTAAAAGAGAAGTCTAAACAGGCCTATCGTTTATTTCAGGAATTCCTAGCCGAGGATCCGAGCCTTCTGGAGGCGGATCTTTTTACCTATTTCAAAGAACCCCAGTACCTAACCTTTGGTTTTGCCTTAGAGGAGTTTGAACCCCGGTTCCCGGCCAGTTTTTACGAAAGCCTGCTGGCCAAGATCGATCGCTTCTTGGAAGAGCCTCTATCCGAGGCGGCCGAAGAACGCCGCCGACGGGCCCAGGCCCTTATAGATCTTAATCAGGCTGTTAATGCCAAGTATGCGGAGCTGGGCTGGACCAACGCCCTCTTGAAGGCTGAGATTGTGCGCAAAGGAGTGCAGCGGGCTTACGGGGTGCGGGTGCGCACCATTGAAGAAGAGTTCTATGAGGCCCTTTCCCGGGTGAGAAAGGCGGTGAAGGCCCTCGGCCCAGAGGATTTTGGTGGCCTGGAATGAACTTGCGGCTGGGATCTGGGGGTGATGCGGCTTGACCGTTTTCTTTCCGAGGCCGGATTTGGGACCCGGAAGGAAACCAAAAAGATGATCTTGAAAGGCCGGGTGTGGGTCGAGGGCCGCCCGGTGCGGGATCCAGCCTACCGGGTTAAGCCCGGGGAACGGGTAGAGGTAGACAGAAAGCTCGTGGAACCTCCGTCCGAAAAACGTTACTTCCTCTTTTATAAGCCCCCGGGGTATGTGACCTCCACCCAAGACGAACTTCCCACAGTGATAGAGTTTTTTCGGGACCTTCCCCGAAGCGAGCGCCTTTTTCCGGTGGGGCGCCTGGATCGCGACGCCGAAGGGCTGCTGCTGGTGACCGACGACGGAGAACTAGCCCACCGTCTCCTCCATCCCAAGTATCGCGTCCCCCGGGTCTATGAGGTGGAAGTGGAAGGGGAGTTTCCAGAGGAGGAGCTTTCGCGCCTTGAGGAGAGCTTTCCCTTAAGAGGCCGTCCCACTTTTCCGGCCCGGGCCCGGATCCTTGAGAGAAAAGAGGGGTTCACCGTGCTTGAAGTTACCCTCTATGAAGGGCGTCATCACCAGGTAAAGCGCATGTTCTCGCGCCTGGGCTTTCGGGTTGCGCGTCTCAAGCGTCTGCGTTTCGGCCCCCTTGAGCTGGGTGAGCTTTCTCCCGGCGGTTTTCGTAAACTTGAGGAAGAGGAAGTCCGGGAGCTTGAGGCTTCTCTTACCATCTCATAAGGACCGCCCCCCAGGTGAATCCTCCGCCGAAGGAGACCATGAGGATCAGATCTCCGGGAGAGATTCGGCCCTCCTCCAGGGCCTCGTCTAAGGCGATGGGGATGCTGGCCGCGGAGGTGTTACCGTAGCGATGAATGTTCACGAAG
>JALWWR010000192.1 GCA_026993045.1 Thermodesulfatator sp. | reverse complement strand
CAGGAGCCACGCCTGGCGCACGCGGCTGGAGCGCGAGCACCGCGGCTCGACGCGGAGAACCCAGGCATCGTAGCCTCTCTCGTGTGGAGCCACCGCGTCGGTGAGCTCGACCCGGAGCCCGGCGGGAACTTTTAGAGACCTACATTCAGCGGCTTCGGGATTTGGAAAACATCGCCTATTCTTTCTCTGGGGTCCAGAAGGCCTATGCCATTCAAGCAGGCCGAGAAGTGCGGGTCATGGTGGACAGTGGCAAGATTTCGGACGAGGAGGCTGTACTTTTGGCCCGTGATATTGCCCACAAGATCGAGGAGGAAATGAAGTTTCCCGGGGTAATCAAAGTGACGGTGATCCGCGAGACCCGGGCCGTGGAGTATGCCAAGTGAGGGTTCTTTTTTTAGGAGATATCGTAGGGAGCCCAGGGCGCAAGGCCGTAAAAGAGTTTCTGCCGGTCTTGCGGGAGGAATATGCTCCAGATTTCGTAATTGCTAACGCCGAGAATGCCGCCGGAGGCTACGGCCTTACCGCTAAAATAGCGGAAGAATTGCTGGCTTTAGGGATTGATCTCCTTACTTCAGGCAACCATATCTGGAAACGAGAATTTCTGCCTTACTTGCAAGAGACCGAAAAAGTGCTTCGGCCGGCCAACTATCCCGAAGAGGCCCCAGGGCGGGGTTGGGCCTTGCTAGAAAAAGGGGCCCTGCGTTTGGGGGTGATCAACCTTGAGGGTCGGATTTTTATGCGCCCTTTGGGTTGTCCCTTTCGAGTTTCCCGGAAATTGGCGCAGACCTTACGGGAAAAGACCCCTTGCATCCTGGTAGACTTTCACGCTGAGGCCACCTCGGAAAAGATCGCTCTGGGATGGTGGCTTGACGGGCAGGTCTCAGCCCTTATCGGGACCCATACCCATGTCCCTACCGCCGACGCCCGGCTTTTGCCCCAGGGGACGGCCTATCTCACGGATGTGGGTATGTGTGGTCTAGCGGACGGGGTAATAGGCATGCGGCGGGATCAGGCCTTAGAGATGTACCTAACTCAGGTGCCCCGCAAGCTAGAGGTCCCCAAAAAGGGACGGGTTAAACTTGAGGCCGTGTTTCTGGAGCTGGACCAGATCTCGGGCCGAGCCCTTAAGATAGAACCAATTAGAAGGGAAGAATGCTGATCCTGGTACCCACGGAGCTAGAAAGCTCCCCCTTTAAGGACTTGGGGCTTTCGGTGGAGATCGTGGGTATGGGGCCGGTGGAGTCCGCCCTTTCGGCCTACGAGATCTTTAAAAGTCGCTCTCCGAGGGTGGCCTTCCTGGCGGGTCTGGCGGGGGCCTATCCGGAAAGGGAGTTGGCCTGTGGGGACCTGGTCCTGGCCACGGAAGAGATCTTTGGAGACTTAGCCGTGTGTTACCCTGAACGGGTGGTCCCTTTCTCGCAGGAACTTCCGGTCTGTAACCGAGTCTCGCCGCGTTCCCCTTATCTGGAAAAGGTGATCTGCTTACTGGAGGAGGGAGGGATTTCTCTGGAGGCCGGTTCCTTGGTCACGGTTTGTTGCGCCAGTCGTGATCCGGATCGTTCCCTCTTGTTTGGTCGACGCTATGAGGCCTTAGCCGAGAATATGGAGGGCTTTGGGGTGGGACTTGCGGCCCAAAGGACGGGGGTCTATCTAATAGAGATCCGGGCTATTAGCAATCTCTTGGAGAAACCTGAAGATCCCTGGGAGGTAGACAAGGCCTTAGGGGCCTTAAAGGAGGCCTTTGAGTGTCTCAAGAAGTCCTGGAAATAGCGGTTTCTCCCTGTCCTAACGATACCTTCTGGGTGGGCCCCCTAGCCTTGGGTTGGGTGGAACTTCCCTTCCCGGTACGCTTTGTCTTTGAAGATATCGAGACCTTGAACCGATGGGCTTTGGAGGAACGCTTCCCGGTCCTTAAGATCTCTTTCGCCCTCCTTCCCGAAATCCAAGCCTCCTATAAGGTCCTTCCGGTGGGAGCGGCCTTGGGCCAGGGGGCCGGGCCCTTGGTGGTGGCCCGCAAGACTTATTCCCTGGAAGAGCTTTCGAATTTAAAGGTTTTGCTTCCCGGGGAGCACACCACGGCCCATCTTCTATTTAAGTTGGCCTTCCCTGAGGCCTCTCAAAAGATCTTTTGCCCTTACCACCAGATCCTCCCCGCCCTCCTTCAAGGCCGAGCCGAGGTGGGGGTCTTAATCCATGAAAGCCGTTTCGTCTTCGACCGTTACGGTCTGAAGGCCCTCTTAGATTTAGGACGTTGGTGGGAAGAGGAGACCGGTCTGCCTCTGCCGTTAGGGGGGCTGGTAGCCCATCGAGGCCTGCCTTCGGCTATGGTCAAAACCCTTATCCAGGCCTTGCGCCAGAGTCTGACCCTGGCCTCTCAAAGGCGGGAGCTCCTTTGGTCTTTCATGCAGGAACGGGCCCAAGAGCTGGCCCCGGAAATTATCGCCCAACACCTCGAGACCTATGTGAATTCTTATACTTATGACTTGGGAGCCGAAGGCCGGAAGGCCCTTCAAATCCTTTTAGAGCGAGCGGGTCAAGATGCGAAAGACCTTTTCTGGGAGGAAATATGAATCTTTGGCACTTGGTTCTTTCCGCGGGTTTGATGGCCAAGGTGGTGCTCTTGGTCCTTTTTGGCCTTTCGGTTTTTACTTGGGCTGTGATCTTGGTGAAGATTCGAGGCCTGCGAGAGGCCTTTCGGGGCTTAAAAGAGGCCGAAAGGGCCCTTAAGGAAAGTGAGGATCTCCGGGAGACGGTAGAGAATCTACGGGGGATATCTGAAGGCTGGTCCAAGGAAGTCCTCAAGGAGTGGCTTAGGAGATATTCCAGGCTCAAAAAGGAATTTCCCCGGCCCTCAGATCCCCACCTCCGATCCCTTTGGCTACTCTCTCTTAAAGACCTCTTTTTGGCCGAATGCCAACGGGTGCGGGAAGAGAGGCTGCATTCCTTAAAGGCTTACTTGGGCTTTTTGGCCACCGTGGGCAATACCGCTCCCTTTATCGGACTTTTTGGGACCGTATGGGGTATTATGAACGCCTTCCATCGAATTGGGCTTAAGGGCAGTGCTAGTTTAGCCACCGTGGCCCCTGGCATTGCCGAGGCCTTAATTGCTACCGCCATGGGACTTTTTGCAGCCATTCCAGCGGTGATGGCTTATAACCATTTTTTAAGAAAGGGAGAGGCCCTCAGGGAGGCCTTCTCTCAAATGGAAGAAAAGTTGGCTTACTTCTGCACTTGTGATCTCTTGAAAGAAAGCCTGGGGTAGAGAGCGAGCTTGTTCTCCGGAAGTTATAGGGGACCCAAGGTGGGCCCCCCTTCTATCAAACTTCTTGGCTCAAGAGGTTTAAGTCTAAAGGCCGCGAGGCCAGCTCCCGATCCAAGTGAAAGAGCCCTTGGGGGGAGTCCTTTACCAGTTTCATCTGGCTTACCAGCCGCCCAAAGGAGTCTTCTTCCTCCACTTGTTCGGAAACGAACCATTGGAGAAAGATCTCGGTGGCGTGATCCCCTTCTTCTTTGGCAAAACTCATGAGATTGTTGATTCTCCGCGTCACTTCTTGTTCGTGATTTAGGGCGTATTCCATGGCCGCTAGAGGAGAGTCCCATTCTTGAGGGGGTTGAGGGATTTCTTGCAGGCGCACCCTTCCACCGCGTTCGTTAACAAATTTATAGAATTTCATGGCGTGCATACTCTCTTCCGCGGTCTGGGCCTTCATCCAATGGGCAAAGCCCTCTAGCCCCAAGTCCTCGAAATAAGCAGCCATGGAAAGGTAAAGGTAAGCGGAATAAAATTCCCACTTTATCTGTTCATTGAGGGCTTCTTCCATTTTAGGGCTTAACATAAAAAACACCTCCTATTTTTTGTAGGTTTTATGGCACAGTTTTTTAGCAAGATCAATGCGGGAGATGAGGGCCGCGATCTCCTCCTGGGAGCCGTTTTTAAAGGCCTCTTCCAACCTTTGGGCCAGTCCCAAGGCTTCTTCCCAAGAGGCTGAAAATTCTTGGGCCCAAGGTCTCCAACGCTCGTGAAGTTCTACAAAGGCCCGGAGATCCTGGTCCAGGGGAGCACCTCCTTGGCGGAAGGTCTTTTTTATCTGGTTAAAGAGCCGTGATATCTCTTTTTTGAGGGCCTTGGAGGAGGAAGGTCCTTGATAAGGAGAGGGGCCTGGGGCCCGAGTCCCGGCCTTTATCTCTATCGTCAGTTCCGTCTCTTTCCCCTCGGCCTCTAGTTTTAACTTAAACTCTATCTTTTCCGGAAGTTCCCCCTCCCAATCTCTTAAAGAAATCCGTCCCTCTTTAATCTGGACCGCTAGGTCTTCCAGAAACTCCGAGACCTCGGCCCGGGTTTTAAGGCCTTTTTCCTTGATCTTCATACACCTTCCGCCTGCGGAGCCTTTTTAAGGCTAGTCCATGGGAATCATGGCTTGTCCACAGCATACCGGGGCTTCACCGGCCGGGTGTTCTTCAAATCGATTACAAATGGTGCACATGTACCGAATAACCTTCTTGGGCGATTGAGCGGGCTTAGCCCCTTCAATGTAAAACTGGGCCGCTTCGGTGCTCCCCGGGGAAAAGACCCCCATGGGAAGAAGACGCTTGTTTTCCCCTTCGCAGACAATGATCTTCTGCCAGAGTTCGTTTAACTCCTGGATCTCTCGTTCATTTTCCGGGATAAAATAAACTACCTGACCTTCTACGTTGATGCGCATCTTGCCCTCCTTTTATTTTTCTACTTCACCCATGGGGCGAAAAGCCTTTTTACTAGCCCCACACACCGGACAGCGCCAGTCCTCAGGCAAGTCCTCGAACTTGGTCCCCGGTGGGACCTTTCCTTTGCGATCTCCCTTGGAAGGCACGTACATGTATCCGCAATTGCTGGTGGAACAAATCCAGGCCCCTTCAAATTCCATAACTTCCTCCTGTAATTTATTCTTTGAAACAATTACCATTTAAAGTCAATATAGTCAACCCTTTTATTCCAGTTTGTTTTGGCCTATCCTTAATGCGAAAAAGTCCGAGAGGCTAAGGGGCCTCTTCGAGGAAGTTCAGGGGAATGATTTTGTTGGCTTTCTGGCCCTAGGGGTGCCTAAAAGGAGGCGACCTATGGACTTTTACATGAGGCTCAGCCTTGTCCCTTCGGCCGTGAACCCCCAGACTGTCCCCATGGGACTTATGTTTATGACCTGAACCAGGCTAGTGTCTAGGAATACCGGTGCCGTAGGTTAGGCGACCAAAAACACTCATTAACGAATCTGAGGCCTTCTCGATAAGGTATTGACCCAGGGAAAGAAGAAAGGCTATCTTAGAAGCATGGGCATGGCTCTTCCGTATGACGTGGTGAGGGTGATTGAGGAGGCGATCCCGGACCGTGACCGGGCTGAGAAGGTGATCCGGGCGCTTGAGGAGGGTCTGGGGGCGGTCCGAGAGGAGGCCAAAGCTCAAAAGGAAGTGGTCAAGGCCGAGATCAAGGAGGAACTCACTAAGGAGCTGGTGACTAAAGCGGACTTAGAGGCAGCGGTAGCCTCCCTGAGAGCGGAATTTGAGGCTCGGTTTGTAAGGCTAGAGATCTGGCTCAAGGTTCTGGCCGGGATCATGTTAGCGGGCTTTACACTTTTCAACCCCGGTTTTCACCAGGTCCTCAAGGCCTTTCTTGCCTACATAGGGGCCTAAGCCTTATATGTATAAGCCTTATATGTAAACTCTCTCTCTATCAAAGGGAAGAGCTAAAGAAAAATGCAATACGAGACACGATTATAGACCCTAAAACATTTTAGGAAGACTCGATTCTCGGAAACCCTTGAAAATATTGGTGGAGACGAGGGGAGTCGAACCCCTGACCTCCAGATTGCGATTCTGGCGCTCTCCCAACTGAGCTACGTCCCCACCTTTTTAGGCTTGGGCGGACAAGGTCTGTTTGTGGGCGTTTAATTTTTGGGCTAGACGGGAAATCTTGCGGGCGGCCGTGCGCCAATGAAGGGTGCCTTTAGAGGCTGCTTTCTGAATATAGCTTTGGGCCTCTTTGAAATAAGCCTCAGCCTTCGAAAGATCCCCTTCCTCTAGACTCTTCAAGAACCTCTTGGTCAAGGTCTTGACCCGGGTCTTAATGGCCCGGTTGCGTAAACGCCGCTTCTCACTCTGTCTTAAGGCTTTAGCCGCCGATTTGTGCTGTGGCAAGACCAACCCCTCCTTTTAAAAATTAACCCTAAAAATCTATAATGAGATTTGGAGGAAGTGTCAATATGGAGATCCGGATCGGGACCTCAGGCTGGAATTACAAGCATTGGCGAGGGGTCTTTTATCCCACCGGGCTGGGCCCTCGGCGCTGGCTATCCTATTATACCCAGTTTTTCGATACGGTAGAGGTGAACGCCACCTTTTACGGCACCCTTAAAAAAGAGACCCTGACCCGTTGGCGGGAAGAGACTCCAGAGGAATTTCTTTTCGCCGTAAAGGCCAGCCGGTTTATCACCCATATCAAACGCCTCAAGGAAGTAAAGGAGGCCTTAGAGAGGTTTATGGACTCCATCGCTCCCCTTTTCCCCAAGCTGGGTCCCATCCTTTATCAACTTCCTCCTAGCCTCCGTTACGATTCCCAAGTGATGGAGGATTTTTTAGGACTTTTGCCCCAAGAGTTTCCCGCTACCATTGAGATAAGAAACGCCTCTTTTAAAGAGGAGCGCTTCTTAGAACAACTGCGCCGTTATGGGGTGGCCCTCTGTCTTTCAGACACCGCGGGTCGTTACCCTTCCCTTTGGGAGGAGATAACCACGGATTTCATCTATATTCGCCTGCACGGTTCTCGGCGCCTTTACCGCTCCTGTTACAGCGAAGAAGAATTGGAACACTGGGCCCAGAAAATTAGGGGCTACCCAGTGAAAAAGGTGTATGTTTATTTTGATAACGACTCTTTAGGTTGGGCCCCAGAAAACGCCCTCCGCCTCAAGAAAAAACTGGGACTTCCAGCCCCTGAGCTTCCTCTGGAGTGCTGGGAGCTCCTTTCAAGGAGGCCCAAAGAATGAAAGAATTTGCCCCCTACTGGGAAAAAAGACTCTCCCGTCCGGTCACTTTGATGGAGGTCTGCGGCACCCATACCGTAAACCTTTTTCGTTTCGGGTTACGAAGTCTTTTCCCCTCCTCCTTGACCCTCCTTTCAGGCCCGGGCTGTCCGGTCTGTGTTATGCCTCCGGAAGAAGTGGACTTCTTGATACGGGCTGCTGAAAATCCCCGGGTCTTGGTAGCTACCTTTGGCGATCTCCTTCGGGTTCCGGGCCGGAGAGGCTCTCTAAAAGAGGCCCGAGCCAAAGGGGCCCAGATCCAGGTCATCTATTCTCCCTTGGAAGCGGTGGAGCTAGCCGCTCAAAACCCCGAAAAATGGGTGGTGTTAGCCGGGGTAGGCTTTGAAACTACGGCCCCGGCTCAAGCTATAGCCCTCAAGGAGGCCCAAAAACGAGGGCTCCGCAATTTCTTGTTTTTTTCTTCCTTACGCCTCATGCCTCCAGCCCTAAGGGCCCTGCTCTCTGACCCCAAGACCCGCCTGGACGGTCTCATCCTTCCTGGGCATGTTAGCACCGTCATCGGAGCCCGGCCCTACGAGTTTATTCCCCGGGAATTTGGTCTCCCAGGAGTGATCACCGGCTTCAGCCCCCAAGACATCTTGGAGGGCATCCACCTCTTGCTCCAGATGATAACCGGAGGGCGGGCGGCCATCGAGATCCAGTACCAACGGGTGGTAAGGCCCGAGGGCAACCCCTGGGGACAAAAGGTTATGGAGGAGGTCTTTGAGCCGGTTTCTGGGCGTTGGCGGGGGCTAGGAGAAATTCCAGGAAGCAAACTGGGGCTCCGGGAGGAGTTTAGGGATTTCGAGGCCGAAAGCCGCTTAGGTCTAAAGGTAGAGCCCTTGGCGGAAAATCCTGCCTGTCGGTGCGGTCAGATCCTGCGAGGCCAACTTACCCCGCCCGAGTGTCCTCTTTTCGGGAAGGCCTGCACCCCTGAGAGCCCCTTCGGCCCCTGTATGGTTTCAAGTGAAGGGGCCTGCGCCGCCTATTTCCGTTTTAAAGGAGAGGTGTAGTTTTATAAAGTCCAAAAGCTTCTTTTACGACGTTCAGCCGTTAGGTAAGAGTTTTTAGTTTTTCGGATTTGATCCAAGCCGCCACCGAGACCGGACGCCCCTCTTCGCTTCGCAGGCTTCGTATCAACTGGTAAAGCTTAGAAGATCCGGTGTCTGGAAGAGCTTCTTTAATGGCTAGGATTTCCTCTTTGGCCTCCAGGAAGGTCCGGGCCACTCGGGGATCGAAATGGCTCCCTGTGCCCTCTTCGATGATTTGGAAGGCTTCTTTGAGGCTTAAAGCCTTTCGGTAAGGCCGGTCGCTGGTCAAGGCGTCAAAGACGTCGGCCACCGCTACGATCCGGGCCGCCAGAGGGATCTGGTTGCCCCTCAGGCCCCGCGGGTAACCGGTACCGTCCCACCTTTCATGATGGTAAAGAGCTACGGTCTCGCCCACCCGCACGAAACCGCTAGGAGTCCCATGCAAGATCTCGGCCCCGATTTCGGTGTGCTTTTTCATGATCTCCCATTCCTGTTCGTTAAGGGGGCCGGGTTTTAAAAGGATCTCGTCTGGAATCCCAATTTTTCCAATGTCGTGTAGCGGAGCAGCGTAAAGGATACTTTCCACCGCCTCCTCGTTTAGACCTAATCGACGGGCGATCACCTCTGAATAGCGGGCCATACGCTGGATGTGGGCCCCAGTGTGTTCGTCACGATATTCCGCGGCCCTAGAAAGTCTAAAGATGACTTCTAAAGAAAGGAGTTTTATCTTCCGGTGGGCCTCAGAAAGATCTTCCAGGGCCTTCCGCAGCTCCTTGGTCTTCTTGCGGACTTCTCTTTCCAACCATTCTTGGTGCCGTTTGAGGTGGTCGCGATGGGCTTTGACTTCTAACAAAGATTGGAGCCGGGCCCGGAGCTCTGGCAAGGCCACCGGTTTGGTCAAAAAGTCGTCGGCTCCGGCCTCTAGGGCTCGCACCCGGTCTTCAACATCGCCCAGAGCCGTGACAATGACCACCGGGATATCCTGGGTCCGGGGGTCGGCCTTGAGTTTTTGACAGACTTCTAAGCCTGTGAGACCGGGCATCATGACATCTAGAAGAATGACATCTGGGAGGCGCTCCTGGGCCAAGCGCAGGCCCTCTTTTCCGTCTTGGGCCTCCAAGGTCTCATAACCCAAGGCCCGGACGAAGTCGGCAAAGAGCTCCCGTACCGTGGAATCGTCATCTACACAGAGGATAAGAGGTCTTTCTCTTTCAAAAGTTTCTTTAATTTTTCTAAATCCTCTCTGAAATTTATGTTATAGAGGCTCCGACCGTCATCCCAAAGATACCAAATTTTAGGAGAAATTCCAAATTTTTTGGAAGGAGGAAGACCCTTGAGCCAGGCCCGGACGCTTCCCGTCCCGGAGGCCAAAAATCTTTCAAGCCCTGGGACAAGGGCCGGATGATAAACTCCTGGGAAAGGCTGAAGGCAGCCTTTATCATCTACCAAAAAGAGGGCCCAAAGGCCCTTTCTTTCCTCCCAGGTTTCTTTTAGACCTTGCAAAAGCGGGATCGAAAGGAGGGGCTGATCACAGGTGGCCGCCAAAAGGATCTCGTTTTTCTTTAAGGCCTTGAGTCCCGCCCAAAGCCCGGCCAAGGGGCCCTCTTTCCCTGGAGGGTCCCAGCAGACCTTATGAAACTGGTCCTGGAGTCGGGCCTCAGGTTGCTCTGGGGCTCGCAAGGAGAGCCAGACTTCTTGGCACACCTGCTCTAAAGCCTCCTTGACCCAGTTCAGAAGGGGCCGCCCTTTTAGAACGGCCAAGGCCTTCCCTCCCCCGAAACGGCGGGCCTTTCCCCCTGCAAGGATTAGTCCAATAAATTTAGGCTGCATGAGATTTGTTTAGCAAAATTAGAGTTTTTTAATCATAGGCTAAATTTTGGCCCTTGACAAAAAAGGGGGATTAAATCTATAAGTAGCCTGGACTATTTCAATAAAGCTGAAGGAGGTGTGTGATGTCGGGTCTTCTAATTGAGCGCCCTCTTCCGCATGGCGGGCGTTTGGTAGAAAGGGTTATCGAAGACAAAAGAGTGGCCCAAAAAGTCTGGAAGAGCTGTAACGCCGTTTACGAGATCAAGCCTACCCTGCATTATGAGACCGGGGTTCCGGTACGAAACGTGTACCGTGAGATTATGTCTATTTGCTATGGGTTCTTTAGCCCGGTTGAGGGTTCTATGAAGCAAGCCGAGGTGGAGCGCGTCCTTAAAGAAAGGCGTCTTTTGAACGAGTGGATTTTCCCCTATCCTTTAGTTTTCGATATCAGTAAGGACGATCTCAATAAGCTGGGGGTGGAAGTAGGAGATCGTCTGGGGTTGACTTTGAAAGGCAAGCCTTTTGCTATCCTTGACATCGAAGAGATCTACGAAATTGATCCGGAGGAGCTGGCTTATAAGACCTTTGGAGATCCGGAGACCAATCCGGAAGTAGTGCAAGAGAAATTCAACAAAAAGCATCCCGGTTGGGTGATCTATCGGAGTCATCAGCCCTGGGTGCTGGCTGGGAAATACACCATTGTCAATCCCCCCAAGTTTAAGCCTCCCTTTGATCGATTTTGGTTCCCGCCTCGAAAGAGCCGGGAGGAGTTCGAGAAACGCGGCTGGCGGACCGTTATCAACCATCAGACCCGGAATGTGCCTCACGTGGGGCACGAGTTCTTAATGAAATGCGCAGCCTTTACCGGGGATGTGGAGCCTTGTCACGGCATCCTGGTTAACGCGGTGATCGGAGTTAAGCGCCGCGGGGATTATCCCGATGAGGCCATCCTTGAGGCCCACGAGGCGGTAAACAAGTATGGCTATATTAAGCCCGAGCGTCACTTGGTGACCATGGTCCTTTGGGATATGCGTTATGGTAATCCTCTAGAATCCTTGCTTCACGGTATTATCCGTCAAAACATGGGCTGCACCCACCACATGTTTGGCCGGGACCACGCCGCGGTGGGTGAATACTACGACAAGTTTGCCACCCAGATCCTCTGGACTAAAGGAATTCCGAGCTTTGGCTTTCCGGCTCCGCCTACCGAGGTGCCCTATGGCCTTAAGATCCGGCCCCAGAATATGCGGGAATTCTCCTACTGTCCCACCTGTAAGGAAATGGCCTACTCCGAGACCTGCGGTCATAAACGGGAAAAGCTTTCCGGAAGCTTCCTGCGGGGCATGGTGGCGGAAGGGGTTCAGCCGCCCACCATTATTATGCGTCCCGAGGTCTATAAGGTGGTGGTCAAATGGTGGAAGCAGTTTGGTTATCCCTTCTGCAACGAGAAGTACGTGATCAACAAAGAAAAAGAACTAGAAGTTGATTTAGAAGATCTTTAATAGAAATTTAGGAGAGGAGGGAAAAGATGGCCTACTTCATGGTAGTTCTGTTAGATGATATGCGTATGGCAAAGCTTAGAGGCACCGGCCTGGAGGAGCACATCAAGCATATGTTTGGAGGCGAGCTAAGCCTCCTGGAGGTGGAGGTAACCGAAGAGTTGAAAGACAAAATCTTGAAAGAGTTTGAGACGGCCCGGGTAGACTCTCGAGGAGCCATCACTGATGTCCCGGTGGCCTTTATGCGGGAACTTTTCAATCAGGTAGTAGAGAAAAAGTCCTTGGGTCCGGAAGTGGTAGAGGCGGTCTTGGCCAAGGTGAACGAGATCAAAGAGATGGCGGCCAAGGAGTCGGAGTATCTGCCTCCTCCAGAGATTGAAGTTTAATTGTCTGCGAAAGAGAGGGGGTGTTTTAGGAAGGTGTCCCAAAAAAACGATAACTTCCGATATTTAATGGACATGGACCTTGATTTTGGCTCTGAGATAAGG
>JALWWR010000191.1 GCA_026993045.1 Thermodesulfatator sp. | reverse complement strand
ACGAAGGCCTTGATAGACCGGAGCCCGGAGTTTTCTTTCCGGGGTAAGCTCCTGGGCCGAGACCCTTACCACCAACTCCGGCCTAACCCAAACCACCTCCCGGGAGCTTTGCCAAGGAAAAAGGGGCGTTTCGGTCTTGAGGTCTTCCAGGATTTTTTTCAACTCCTCCATCTCTTGGGCCGAAAAACCCGTCCCCACCTGACCTAAGTGTATCAGTTTAGGACCCCGATAAAGCCCCAAGACCAAAGAGGCAAAGGGCCGTTTTTCAGAGACCAGCCATCCGCAGACCACGGCGTCTATTTCAAGAGCCCGTTTGATCTTGAGCCAAAAGGGTGACCGCACCCCTGGAAGGTAGGGACTGTCCACCTTTTTGGCCATAATGCCCTCAAAACCCCGGGCCAAGGCCTCCCGGTAAAGGTCTTTACCTCCGGGATAGGCCTTAGAAAGGAGCATCCTTTCGTTGGGCCTTAGAAGATCTTCCAGACGGGACCTTCGCTCTTTTAGGGGGCTTTCCAGCAAAGGCCGGCCTTCAAGAAAAAGCAGATCAAAGACTAAATAAACGGCGGGCAAAAGTTCTGAAAGGATTTTGATCTTGAAGGGGTGATCGATCTGTTCTCGGCGCTGGAGTTTTTTGAAATCCGGGACCCCTTCGGAAAGGACCACGATCTCCCCGTCCAGGATGGCGTTTCCGGCCTTAATCCAAGAGGAAAGTTCCCCTAATTCCGGATAGCGGTAAGTGATGTCTCGGAGCCGGCGGTTTTGGAGCCGCACTCTGGAGCCTTCTATAAAGGCCAGACACCGGGTCCCGTCCCACTTAAGTTCGTAAAGATAGGCCCTGGAATCAAAGGGGGCTGGGGCCCGTTGGGCCAACATGGGTTTCAAAGGCCAAAGCTCAAAGGGGGAGGACATTCCTTAGGCCGCCAGGCGTTTCTTCTTGCGGGACCCTTTGGCCGCAAGACTCCTCTCCAGGGCCTCCATCAGGTTTACCACCTTGCGCACCTCTTTGGCCGGAGGGACGGCCACCTTTTCGCCAGCCACTTTTCTCTCCACCAAGGCCATCAAGGCCTCGGTGGAACGGTCGGGATAGTCCTCTAGTCTTAAAGGGGCGGAATAGGTCTTTATAAGCTCCTCTGCCAGGGCCATGATCCGCCGATCGAGCTCCAGCTCTTCAGGAAGGGAAATGAAATCCGGCTGCACTATCTCTTGGGCAAAATGGAGGGTATGAAGGGTTAGGACTTTCTGATAGGGACGAAGTAGGGCCAGGTGTTCCCGATCCCGCAGAGCGAAACGGGCCAGGCCCACCTTTTGGGTCTTAAGAAGCGCCCGCTGAAGGACTACGTAGGCCTCCTCCGCGCCCGCCTCCGGGGCCAAATAATAAGGGTTTTCAAAGTAGAGAGGATCCACCTCCTCTGGTTCTACAAAGGAGAGGATCTCGATCATCTTATTGGTCTTGGGAAAGACGGCCTCCAGCTCCTCTTCCGTAAAGGTCACAAATTTGTTCTTTTCATATTCGTAGCCGCGAACCACTTCGGACCAGTCCACCTCCCGCTGGCAAGTGGGGCAATAACGTTCGTATTTTAAAGGGGTGGAACAGGTCTCATGGAGGAGATGGAACTCCACCGGGCGTTTCTTGACCGCGGTATAAAGCTTCACCGGAATAGAAACCAGAGCTACCGTAAGGGTACCTTTCCAGAGGGCCTTCATACCTTTATTTAGCCCCAAGCCCATCCCTTGGTCAAGCAAGGGCCCCCTCTATTTGACTTTCGTTCCCCTTGTGCGCTATGATCCCAAAGGGAAATTCCTTTAAGGAGGTGTACCGTGGCCGAAGATCTCAAAAAGATGTATCGGACGGTTAAAGGCGACCATTTCCCTTCCGAGATCCGGATTACTTTTGGAGACCAGACCCTGGTTTATCGCAAACGTACCTGGAAAATAGAGGTAGAACCGGGGATTATCGAAGAAAGAGGTCTGCGTTACGGGGAGAATCCCGATCAGGAAGCGGCCCTTTACGAACTGGCAAACGGCAATCTGCTCCTAGGGGAGTGCGAATTTATCCAGCCGGGCTGGGGGCTGGTCTCCAGCCTACGGGAAGAGGATATGCTCCAGTTTGGCAAACATCCCAGCAAGACCAATCTGACCGATGTGGACAACGCCCTCAACGTCCTGCGGCACCTCACCCAAAAACCCTGCTGTGTGATTGTTAAACACAACAACCCTTGCGGGGTGGCCTATGGGGAGACCATCGCCGAGGCCTTTGTCCGGGCCTTCCGGGCCGATCGAATCGCGGCCTTTGGAGGGGCCATAGCCTTGAATCGTCCGGTGGATAAGGCCTGCGCGGAGGCCATAAGTGAACAGTATTTTGAAGTAGTAGCGGCTCCAGAATATGAAGAAGGGGCAGTAGAGATTTTGAAACGCCGCAAAAACTTGCGTATCATCCGGATCAATCGCATAGATCAGCTCGAAAAATATTGGGGCCAGCGGGTGGTGGAATTCAAGAGTTTAATAGACGGGGGCCTCATCGTGCAGCAATCGCAGGTGAATCGGGTCCGCGGCCCAGAAGATCTCAAGCCCGCCGTAGCCACTAAACCCGATGGCACCGAGGTGCGCTGTCTGCGCCAGCCTACGGACCGAGAGATCGAAGACATGATCTTTGGCTGGGCGGTGGAGATCGGCGTAACTTCCAATTCCGTCCTCTTCGTAAAGGACGGCTGCACCGTAGCTATCGGGACCGGAGAGCAGGACCGGGTGGGGGTTACCGAAATCGCCATCTTCAAGGCCTATACCAAATACGCCGATCTCTTGTGTTATGATCGATATGGGATACCTTATAAACAATTAGAACTGGAAATACGAAAAGGGGAGCGCCCTGAGTCTCAAAAGATTGAAATTGACGAGGAGACCAAGGCCGCGCGGGCGGGGCTTCCAGGTTCGGTGATGGTCTCAGACGCCTTCTTCCCTTTCCGAGACGCGGTGGATGTGGCTCTGCGGGAAGGCATCTCCGCCATCGTACAGCCGGGAGGTTCCCTACGAGACTGGGAGTCCATTGAAGCCTGTAACGAAGCCAATCCCCCAGTGGCCATGGTGTTTACCGGACAAAGGGTGTTTAAACATTAAAGATGGCCTACGAATGGCTTCCCCCTGGGCCTAAACATCGGCCCCTTTGGCCGGGGGAAAAAATCGAGGAGATAAAACTTCCGAACGGGCTAGTGCTGGAAGTATGGGACTATTCTCGCAAACTGGCTGGGGACCGGTGGTTGGTGGGGTTGTTAGTCCAGATAGCGGTGCCGGTGGAGCCTGAGCGTTTTTCGAGCCCGGAACTCTATCACCGGTTTCAAGAAGAGACCGGGGGGGTTCTCTATTACCGTTACCGCAAAGAGCGGCATTTCGTGGCGGTGGAAGAAAAAGAGAAGACTTTGGGGGCCTTAAAAGAAAACTTCCTGCGGGCGGCCCTAGACTACCTCTCCCATCCCCAGTTTCGGGAACGGTTCCTGGAAACGGAGGTCCCCCTTTGGGAACAACGTCTGCGGTGGCAGGAAGAAATCCGAAGGCGAGACGAAGAGGCGGAAAAAGAGGAAGGGCTATGGAAGGATCGTCCCCTTTAAAGATAGAGGTGGCCGGAAGGAAGGTGCGCGGTCTTCGGGCCTTTGGGCCTTCCCCCGGCCTTTTGCTTTTCCCGGCCGGCTGGCATCCGGAAGAAGTATACCTAACTCTGGCCCAAAAACTTTGGCTTGAAAACTGGTCCGTATTTTGGACCTTTGAGCGGTTTACCGGTCACGAAAACCTTCTTTTTGAGTTTCTGTGGTCTCTTTTAGAAGAAACCTCCCCCCGCCCCATCCTCTGGGTATGGGGGGAGGGCCCGGGGATCGTCCCAGCCTTAAAGTTGGCTTTAGAATTCCCCCAGATCTCCGGAGTAATTTTAGACACCTTCTTGGCCGAACAGCGAGAAGAGATAAAAGGCTATCTTTCCCAGCTTCGAAAGCCCCATCTGATCCTTCATCCTCAGGAGGATCCTTCCCTCACCTTCACGGAGGCTGAAAAAATGTTTATGTTATCTCCAGCCCATGCCAAAAAATTTCTCTTGGTGCCAGGAGCCCGGGCTGGAGAAACCTTGGTGAAAGGGGGAGATTTGTATATCCATACGCTGCTAGACTTCATCCATCCCCGCATAAGACGCTGGAAACGGGTCAAGAAAACTTCCCATTAAGGAGGAGAGAGTATGAGCCGGAAAGGAGAACGCTGGATAAGGGAAACCCAAGAGTATCAAAGCACAGACGACCCCTATCTTTCGGACAAGGCCCCTGCTGGAGAAGCCCTCTGTCCCAAATGTCACGCTGTCTTCCGGGATAAACGTTGGTTAATTGATGAAGAGTTTTACGAGGAGTACAAAGACACTGACTTTGTGCCTAAGATCCTGTGTCCTGGATGTCGCAAGGCCTCTGAACGTTACGCCATGGGCTATCTTTATCTCTCGGGTCCTTTTTTTGAATCTCACCGAGAAGATATTATGCGTCTTATTAACAACGAGTATGAAAGGGCCCGGGGTCTAAATCCCCTCCACCAGATCATCACCATGTACGAGGATGGAGGGCGTACCGTGATTGAGACCACCACCGATCACCTGGCCCAACGCCTAGGGCGGGCCATATATCGGGCTTATAAAGGGAATTTAACCTTTCGCTGGTCTGAAGGCGACAAATTAGTAAGGATTTATTGGGAGAGATAGATGGAAGTCTCCACCCGTCGGCCTCTAAGCCCTGAAGAGACGGCCCGGCTGCGGGAACTGCTTCTTAAACGCCAAAAGGAAGTCCCCCCTCAAGAAGCGGAATTGCAACAAGCCATTTCCGAGGCCCTGCGTCGCATAGAGGAAGGTACCTACGGCCGTTGCATAGACTGTGGCCGCTGGATCCGATTGCAACGCTTAGAGACCATCCCTTGGGCCAAAAGATGCCGGGCCTGTCAAGAAAAATGGGAAATGCTAGAGGCGGTAGAATAAACTAGATGTTAAAGATCACCCCCAATCGCTTGACCCTTTTGCGAATCTTCCTTTTACCGGTACCTTGCCTACTGCTTTTCGGAGGTCCGGAATCTAAACTCACTGCGGTAGGCTTAGGCTCTCTCCTGGGGCTTACCGATTTCTTGGATGGCCGTCTGGCTCGTCGCCAGGGAAGCACCCCCCTGGGGGCCTTACTAGACCCGGTGGCGGACAAGATCTTTGTTAGTGTCACCTATCTTTTGTTAAACCGCTTAGAGTATGTGCCCTTCTGGCCGGTGGCCCTCCTTATCTTGAGGGAGATCCTGGTCTCTCTGGCCCGTTCCCTCTTTCCCGAAAAACTTAAGGTCTGGTCCCTAGCCCGGGTAAAGACCACCTTTCAGATGTTAGGGGCCGGGATCATCATCCTTGCCGGAGGCTTCAGCCCCACTTGGGGAGAACCCTTGATTCAAGGGACTTTAGGAAGCGTGGTCTTCTTGACCTGGGTCAGTGCCTGGCCTTACGCCCAAGTCTTTCCCTCCTTGTTCCGCAAGGCTCAGCCTGGCACCCTCTTGGGAGGCCTTCTTCTACCCTTGGGGCTCTTGCTCCTTTTTCCTTGGAGCGGCCGGCTCTGGCCTTTGGTGCTGGTAAGCTTAGGGCTTTACTTCTTAGTAGAGACCTTATGGAGCTACCGCCGCCGCTCTTAAGGCCGCTATGGCCTGGGCGTAGTCCGGGGCCTCAAAGACCGCCGATCCAGCCACCAACACCTGCGCCCCGGCCTCGATCACTTGAGGAGCCGTCTCGGGGTTAAGGCCTCCGTCCACCTGAATGGTCACAGGTAAGGCCTCTTTTTCGATCCAGGCCTTAAGGGCCTGGATCTTTTTTAAGGCCTGGGGGATGAATTTCTGGCCTCCAAACCCCGGATTGACACTCATAATGAGGACGAAGTCCAGCTCCGGTAAAATCCAATAAAGCGCTTCCAAGGGAGTAGCAGGGTTAAGGGCCACCCCCGCCTTTTTCCCCAGCTCTTTGATCCGACTTACCGTGCGATGGAGATGGCGGCAGGCCTCGGCGTGGACCGAGATCCAGTCCGCCCCAGCCTGGGCGAAACGCTCCAAATAACGGTCTGGTTCTTCGATCATCAGGTGCACGTCAAAGGGCAGACGGGTATGGGGCCGCAGGGCCGCAATTAGCCCCGGACCAAAGGTCAAATTGGGGACGAAATGTCCGTCCATGACGTCTAGATGCAAGAGATCGGCCCCGGCCTTTTCTACGGCCCGCACCTCCTCGGCCAAACGACTGAAATCCGCTGACAAGAGGGAAGGCGCGATCTTAATCATCGTTCCTCGTCCTTGTTGAGACCCGGAAAGACCACGATCTTTTCTTCCTTTTCCTTTCGCGATGGTCTAGGGGGGCTTGGCGGCGAAGGGGGAGAGGGAGGCTGAGGCAGACGCAAACGATACTGACTTAGAAGGGGCTCTGGGATAGAGGTGCTGTACCAGACTACGTTGGCCCGCTGGACCACAATATGGTCCAACCCCAGAAAGAGAGGCTTGAGCCCGGTGTTATCCGCCAGGACCATGGCCGGCCACTCAAAATCAAAAAACTCCCGCTTCTCCAAGACGAAGTTTAGGCTCTCAAACCCGTGGTGGAAACAGACTAGACCCAAAAACAACCCCGCAGGGGTCTGAATCAAGACCGGTTCTTTACGGGTGGCCTTTTCAAGCATATCCCTTGTATATAAAGTGAAAACCGTGAACGGTAAAGTCTGGTTCAAAACTTTAGGCCTGATCCTGCTCAGCGCCGCCCTGGCCCTTGCCGGCCGGTGGGTGGAAGTGGTCCGGGTGATAGACGGGGATACGGTGGTCCTTAAAAACGGCACCGTCTTGCGCTACGCCGGCATTAACGCCCCGGAACTTCACCCTAAAGGTCGCCCACCGGAACCTCTGGCCCGGGAAGCCTTCCATAAAAATCAGGCCTTGGTGAAGGGAAAAAGGCTCTATCTCGAACCCTCTCAGAGAAAACGGGACCGTTACGGGCGTCTCCTGGGTTATCTTTTTCTGCCAGATGGACGTTTGGTCTCAGAAGTCCTGGTGGAAGAAGGCCTGGCCATGGTGTGTTTCTATCCCAGAAGCACTAAATACTTTTCCCGGCTGCTCCGAGTTCAACGCCAGGCTCTTCAGAAACGTCGGGGAATTTTCGCCACCTTAAACTCCAAAGAGCCCTTTTATATCGGCAACCAAAGATCTCGCCGGTTCCACCGGCCCCATTGTCCTTACGCCCGGCGGATTAAGAAAAAGCGCATCTTCCGCAACCTTGAAGAGGCCTTTCGGGCCGGCTACTGCCCAGCCCGGGACTGCCATCCTTGGCCTCCTTAAACCGCTTTTAGAAAGCCATCCTAGTTGGATTTTTCGGAAAAGACATTATAGTTATGGAAAAAGGCCTTAATCCTCTTAGACCAGGTTAGCCCAAGATGCCCAAGGGAACCCTCTCAGAAATCGAAAAATTGCGAAAAAAAATAGACGAGTTGGACCGCCAGCTGGTGGAGATCTTGCAGCAGCGGTTTCAGATCGTAAAACAGATTGGAGAGATCAAGCGCCAGGAAGGTCGCACCAGCCTTGATCTTTCGAGGGAAAGGCAGGTCCTGCAACGTTTGCTAAGTTTAAATCGCGGGGTCTTCCCTGAAGAATCTTTGCGGGCCATATTGCTGGAGATTATTAACACCTGCCGGCAAGCCCAAGAGCCCACTCGGGTAGCTTATCTGGGACCAGAGGCCACCTTTAGCCACATGGCGGCCCTAGAATATTTCGGCCGAACTGTAGAATGTTTGCCGGTGGAAACGGTCCTGGACGTCTTTGAAGAGGTAGAAAGCGAACGGACCCGTTTTGGAGTGGTGCCGGTGGAGAACTCCATAGAGGGTACGGTTTCTGCCACCTTGGACGCCTTCTCCCAATATAAAGTGCGTATCGGTGGGGAAGTCTATATCCCCATTACCCACAATCTCCTCAACCAGACTGGAAGGAAAGAGGACATCAAAAAGGTCCTTTCGCATCCCCACGCTTTGGCCCAGTGTCGGCGGTGGCTCCGGAAAAATTTGCCGGCGGTGGCCACGGAGGAGGTGGCTTCCACGGCCTTGGCGGCCCGGTGGGCCGCAGTGGACCCTTCGGTAGCGGCCATTGCCAGCCCCCTAGCGGCCCGCACTTACCATCTCCAAGTGGTGGCCCAGCATATCGAAGATTACAAGGGAAACGTGACCCGCTTCTGGATTATAGGAAAGGAGTCCCCGGCCCCCACCGGGGCAGACAAGACCTCCCTCTTTTTTAGCGTACAAGACAAGCCCGGGGCCTTACATCAGGTATTAGAGGCCTTTGCCAAAAGAAAGATCAACCTCAGCAAGATCGAGAGCCGTCCAGCCAAGAGCGAGCCCTGGCGTTATCTCTTTTTCCTGGACTGTGAAGGGCACCTTGAGGAATCGCCCCTTAAAGAATGCGTAGAAGAGGTCCGTCCCCTTTGTCTGCATCTCCAATGGCTTGGTTCTTACCCACGCGGCCATTTTTAAGACCCAAGGCCAAGCTCCTGCCTTGTTCTTATCTCTTGGCCGAGACCTCGGCCTTGGCCGAAGAACTAGTCTTCGAACGTTACGCCCCCTCCCCTCGGGTCCAGCGTCAGCTCTGGTACGAGGTAAAGTTTCTAAAATCCTGGCCCTTTCCTTCCGAGGCCTTGAGCGCCCTGGTTAAGGCTGAAAATCCTTCGGGAAAAAGGGGCCGAGACCTTTACTATCTATTTTTCCCCTACGCCCGGCCTTTACCCTTTGGCCGGGGTTTTCTCCCCGCCTTTCTGCTTTATATTTTTACCCACGAATTGGTGCATATGGTGCGTTTTGCCCGCTATGAGGCCTCTTATTTCGCCACTCCTAAAGAGCGATGGGAGGAGGAACGCAAGGTGCATCGTCAGACTAAAGAACTCTTAAAACCCATAAGGTTTATCCCAGGACTTCCCGAAACCCTGGCTTATTTTGACCAAAACTACGAAAGGGAGGTGAAAGGCCATGCCCATTTATGAGTACCAGTGTGAAGCCTGCGGTCGAAAGGTGGAGGTGTGGCAGAAAATTACGGAGGATCCTTTAAAGACCTGCGAGGTTTGCGGGGGCCCCTTGCACAAGCTTATTAGCCAAAGCTCCTTCGTCTTAAAAGGTAGCGGATGGTATGTCACCGACTATGGGCGTAAGAATCAAAAGAAGGAAGGCACCAAGGATTCGGGCGACCAGTCCTCCAAGTCCTCTTAGACGCTCGTGTTTTATGATGAGATCCTCTATTTCTTTCTGGCCTTGATCTTATGGGGAGCCTGGCCGGTCCAAAAAGGCCCGCTCCCCGCCTCCCAGGTCTTAATCCTTTTCCTTTCCAAAGAATTCCTCTGGCTAGTCTTGGTTCAACGTCTTTTGGCCACCGCCCAAGACAGCCTTCAGTTCGTCTTGCGACAGCGTCAGATCCTGAAATGGGCCCTCTTTTTTCTCTTTTTGGATGTGGCCCTGCTGCACCTGCCAGCCTATCTAGTCTATGAATGGTGGGGCATCCTCTTCTATCTCCATTATCTCTTCTTGAGCTGGGCCCTGGCAGCCCGACTCGAAAGGCGCCACTATCTCATGGATCTTTCCCGAGGGCAATACATATCTTCCCAACTAAAACTGCTCTTGCCCTTAATCTTGCCTTGGTTTTTGGCCCAAGCTTTAGAAAACCTCCTTTTTTCTTTCAAACCGGATCTTCCAGAGGCCCTTTTCTGGCCCCTCTTCTTGGCTTTGCTGGGGCTCTTTTTCCCTTATCTAGCCGTCAAATTCTGGCCCACGCGGAAGTTCCCTCCCACCGAAATGCGCCAAAGGATTGAAGGCCTCTTACAGCAAGAAAAAGTAAAGGTAGGGCAGATCTATTTGTGGCTGCCCTTTGAAGGCCGGTTGCTCACCGCCGGGGTGATGGGCTTGTTTTATCCCTTCCGGTATCTTTTGATCTCTCCTGGTCTTCTTTCTTTACTTTCTGAAGCTGAGACCCTTTCCGTGATAGCCCACGAGATTGGACACGTAAAACACCGTCATATCCCTTGGCTTCTCTCCTTTCTCATCGCCTTTGTAGTTTTGGTCTATTATCTTTTGGAGCCGGCCTGGCTCCTCTTTTTGGCCCTTTTCCCCTTTCCGGAATGGTTCTTTTCTTCTAACCTTCGCTTTCGACTCTGGCCGGAGATCGGCTTTATCTTGTTTCTGGGAGCAGTGGTGGTCCTTTACTTCCGCTATCTTTTGGGCTTCGTTATGCGGAATTTCGAGCGCCAGGCCGATCTTTACGCCCTAAAAAGCCTGGGTTCGGTGAATGGGCTGATCACTTCTTTAGAGAAGATCGCTTCGGTCTCCGGTCTGCGCCGGGCCCCTAGCTGGCATCACTTCAGCATCGAGGAACGGATCCGGTTCTTGCAATCCGTAGCCCTTAACCCCCAGACAGCCCAACGTCATCACACCAAGGTGCGCCGCATCCTTACCTCTTGGACTCTTCTAGTAGTCCTAGGGCTGGCTTTAGGGTTTTCTCCTCCGGCCCAAAACCTGCGACATCACGCCCTAAAAAATGTTTACGAGGGGCTGGAGAAAAAGGCCGAGGCCCACCCCGAATGGCTTCGAGCCCTAGGAGACTTTCTCCTATCCCAAGGATGGGAGGCAGAGGCCTTACGGGTCTATGAAAAGGCCCTCAAGTTTGCCCCTCAAGATCCCTGGCTCCTTAACAATTTGGCTTGGTTGCTCCTTACGGCCCAAGATCCCGCCTTGCGAGAACCCCAAAGGGCCTTGCTTCTAGCCCAAAAAGCGGCCCAAAAAGATCCCTCCCCGGAAGTGCTAGACACTCTGGCGGAGGCTTACCATCAAAACGGAAAGAAGGCCTTAGCCTGTCAAGCGGCAAGAGAGGCCTTAAAGAAGGCCCAAGAACGGAAAAAGAAGATAGACTATTACCATCGGCGAAAAAGAAAGTTTTGTAGCCATGTTGAAGCCCCCTTATAAAAAATACGAGACCCTCTACCTTTACGCCTTCTCCGGGACCCACCCAGACCTCAGGACCTTAAAAGACCCCGATTTCATAGGCTGCTGGGAAGAAGAAGACCTCACGGTACTCTTCTTCCACCGGCCCAAAGAGGCCCTCTGTCAGGAGATCCCGAGCCGTTACGATTTAAAATTTGAGCTTTCGGCGGCGGTTCCCTTTTCCTCTTGGGGAGAGGGCCGGGACTTAAGCCCTTTTAAAATTGGTCCTTTCTGGTGGGCGCCGGTGTGGGAAAAAGGCCCCTATGACCTTTATTATGATCCCGGGGTGGTCTTTGGCAGCGGGAAACATCCCACCACCCAGATGATGCTAGAGGGTCTTTGGAGGCTCTGGCAAACCCGGGGGCCTTTGGCGCGGGTCTTAGACTTGGGCTGTGGGAGCGGTCTTCTCAGCCTTTTGGCTGCTAAACTGGGGGCCCAGATCAAAGCCGTAGATCGCAACCCCCTTTGCGTAGCCCTAACCCGACACAACTTAAAACTTAACGGCCTGGAGGGAGAGGTCCAAGAAAAAGAGATCTTAGAGATCTTAGGAGAGCCGGCGGACCTAATCCTAGCCAACCTCTACAAGGGGCTCTTGCTAGACCTTTTAGGTCTACCCTCTTTCCAGAACTATCCCTTATATCTCATCTCGGGCTTTACGGTTACCATGGAAGAAGAGATCCAGGGGGCTGTCCGAACGGCTGGGCTCCGGATAGAAGAACGGCAAGAAAAGGAGGGTTGGGTGTGTCTGCTTCTCAAAAATCCGAAGACCTAATCTGGTGCGTAGACATTGGAAACACCACCACTACCTGCGGCCTCTTTTCCCGCCAGGGCTTGTTGGTCAAGGTCTTTCGATTTCGAACCCGTACCGATTACACCCCGGAGGAACTCTTGGCCCAAGTCTTAAAGCTCCTAGAAGCCTTCCAAACCCCGGTAATGCGCATTAAAGGGGTTTCTTTGGCCTCGGTGGTTCCCCCTCTTG
>JALWWR010000190.1 GCA_026993045.1 Thermodesulfatator sp. | reverse complement strand
CCGGTCCTTCTAACTTGTGATCGGGAGGTGGCTGAGCCCCCCTTTGCTCCCCTCTCGGAGCTCATCCGGGCGGTACAAACTAAAGCCGCAGTTTTCAGTGCGGAAAAACCGGTGCCTTTTGAGAGGGCCAAACTAGGGCTGAAAGGTTCGCCTACCCGGGTGCACCGGGTCTTTACTCCGGAATTAAAAAGTCCGGGGGAACGACTAGTGGTTTCAGACGTGGGGCTTTCAGAGGTTATAGAAAGGATTTTAGCGGCTTTGAAAGAAAGGGAGGTAGTGTGAAACCCAAAGTTTGGGTCTTTGTAGAGCAAGAAGAAGGTGAGGCCCATCCCGTATCCTGGGAGCTTATAGGTAAGGCCCAGGAGCTGGCCCGGGATCTGGAAGGAGAGGTGGAGGCCTTAGTCTTAGGGTATCAAGTAGAGCCTATCGCTAAAGAGGCCCTTTTCTACGGGGCTGAAAAGGTCTATCTCATTGACGACCCGGTTTTGGAATATTATCGCAACCAGTCCTACGCCCACGGAGTAACTGAGCTTTGCCGGAAATATCGCCCTGAGATCCTCCTTCTTGGCGCCACTACTCTAGGAAGGGATCTGGCGGGCTCCATTGCCACGGCTTTAGAGACCGGGCTTACCGCGGACGTAACTGGCCTTGAGATTGACCCGGAGACCAAAAACCTCATTATGACTCGGCCGGCCTTTGGGGGAAACATTATGGCCTCCATCCTCTGTCCTGACCATCGGCCCCAGATGTCTACCGTCCGGCCCCGTACCTTTCCCCTTCCAGAAAAGGACCCTTCACGCCAAGGGAAGATAATAAGAGAAGAATTGGGACTTTCGGAAGAGGAGGTAAAGGTCAAGAGGGTGGATTTCATCCCCAAGGAAAAGACCGTTAACCTAGAATATGCGGAGGTAATCGTCTCAGGCGGAAGGGGGCTAGGGGGTCCGGAAGGTTTCAAACTTTTAGGGGAGTTGGCAGAGCTTTTGGGGGCAGAAGTAGGGGCTAGTCGAGCGGTGGTGGACGCCGGTTGGATCGACTATGAACACCAGGTGGGGCAGACCGGGAAGACGGTGCGCCCCAAGGTCTATATCGCCTGCGGCATATCCGGGGCGATTCAGCATCGAGTAGGTATGCAAAACTCGGATTTTATCCTGGCTATAAACACCGACCCCGAGGCCCCCATCTTTAGAATCGCCGATCTGGGGGTTGTGGGGGACCTTTACGAGGTAGTGCCAGCCTTAATTGAAGCCCTTAAGAAGGAAAAATCAAATGGGTAAGGAGTTGGAATATCAAGTAGTGGTAGTAGGGGGAGGTCCTGGGGGGCTGGCGGCCGCTATGACCTGTGCCCGGGCCGGGCTTTCCACCTTGTTGCTTGAGCGAGGGAGGTTTGCCGGAGCCAAAAACCTCTTTGGCGGAGTGGTTTACACCGAATCCATCTTGAGCCTGGTCCCGGACCTCTTTTCTGAAAAGCGTCTGCCTTTTGAGCGTCCGGTAACGGAAGAGGGTTGGTGGCTCCTTTCTGAAAAAGGAGTGGTCAAGCTTACCCATACTGAGGCTGAAAGGATGGAAGGCCCTCCTCGGGCCTATACCGCCTTTCGGGCCCGTTTTGATCCCTGGTTGGCCCAAAAGGCCAAAGAAGCCGGGGTGCTCTTGGTTCCTAAAACTAAGGTTATAGACCTTCTTAAAGAAGAAGGTCAAGTTAAAGGGGTGGTGGTGGACCGCCCCCGGGATTGGGAAGACCAAGAGCCGGCGGTGGTTAGGGCCCCGGTGGTCATCCTTTCGGAGGGGGTAAATCGCCTCCTAGCCCAAAAGGCCGGCCTCATAGACCGGGATTTTAAACCCCAGGAGGTGGCCCTTTCGGTAAAAGAGGTCGTTCAACTGCCTAAAGGAGAGGTAGAAAAACGATTGGGGCTCAAAGAAAATCAAGGGCTGGCGGTGGAGCTTCTGGGAGAGGCTACGCTAGGACTCCCGGGAAGCGGTTTCCTTTATACTAATACTACCACAGTGTCTCTAGGGGTGGGGCTTTTTCTTTCGGATTTTGCCCAAAAAGGGATTAAACCCTACGAGCTCCTTGAAAATCTCAAAAGGCACCCGGTTTTGGCCCGCATCCTCGAAGGGGGAGAGACCTTGGAGTACGGGGCCCATCTTATACCAGAATGGGGGCTTGAGGGGCTTCCTAAACTTTCGGCCCCGGGGGTAATGGTGGTGGGAGACGCCGCCGGTCTGGTAAACCCCCTTTTCCGGGAGGGAACTAATCTGGCTATCTACTCTGGTATTATGGCCGGAAAGGCCGCGGTGGCGGCCCATGAGAAGGGCCATTTTGGGAGCTCTTCTTTGGCGCTTTATGAAGAGACCTTAAAAAGTAGCTACATCTACCGCGACCTACAATATTTTAGAAAGTTGAAACGCTATCTTCAGGAAAATCGGGCCTGGTTTGACACCTACCCGCAGCTTTTCAACCAGGTATTGGGGCTTTACCTTTCCGCCCAGGGTCGGGCTAAGGAAGAGGTCTTTCGGGAGATATCCAAGCTAATTCGGCAGCGCCGAGGAATGGTAAACTTGCTAAAAGACGCCCTTAAAGCCTTCAAACTATTTAAAGGGTGGTGAGCATGAAACCCCTTCCCAAAGTAAACATCGACGACAAGGTCTTTACCTTAAAATATTACGTAGATGAAGAGTTTGTGCACCTCAAGATTAAAGACCCTCGGGTCTGTAAGGAATGTTTGGAAAAACCCTGTCTTTCGTTCTGTCCGGTGGGGGTATATCGGCTGGATCGTCAAGGAAACATCACCGTGGGATACCAGGCTTGTGTGGAGTGCGGGTCCTGCCGAGTAGCCTGTCCTTTTCTCAACATCGAATGGCATTATCCCCGAGGAGGCTATGGTGTAGCCTATAAGTTTGGTTAATGTCTCCTCTGATCGTCGCCCAAAAGATTTCTAAGATCTTTAACCCTGGTCAGCCTAACCAAGTCCAAGCGGTAAAGAATTGTTCCTTAGAGATAAATTCCGGAGAGGTTTGGGTGTTCGCCGGTCCCAGCGGGTGCGGAAAGACTACCCTTCTTTCCCTGCTGGGTCTGATGATGCGCCCCACCGCCGGACGCCTTTCCATCCTAGGAGAAGAAACCACCCTTTTCACCGAGCGCGAGCGCACCCTTTTCAGGCGCCGACACATCGGATTTTTGTTCCAGGATTTCCACCTTTTGCCAGACCTCACCCTCCAAGAAAACTTAGAACTAGTTCTTTTTCCTGAAGGACGCCCTTTAAGAGAAATATGGCAAAGGATAAAGGAACTGGCCTCCCGCCTGGGCTTAAGGGACAAAATAAAAGAAAAAGTCTCTCATCTTTCGGGAGGTGAAAAACAGCGGGTTTCTTTGGCCCGGGCCTTGTTAAATGATCCCCAGCTTCTAATCGTTGACGAACCCACCGCTCACCTGGATTCGCAGCGTTCTCAAGAAATCCTAAACTTATTTAAGGCCTTAAAAGACCAGGGCCTTACCTTACTTATCGCCTCTCATGATCCCTTGGTCATCAAGGCCCCTTTTGTGGATCACGTAGCCTGGATGAAAGACGGTCAGATTGAGACCCTAATATGATTTGGAACGCTTGGATAATCGGTCTTTTCTTGGGGGAGCTAGCGGTCTTTTTTATCTTTACCGTCGGGGCTTTTCAGGCCCTCAAAATAGTCCGCTATTGGAATC
>JALWWR010000189.1 GCA_026993045.1 Thermodesulfatator sp. | reverse complement strand
TTCTTGGGCATATTCCCACCGAAAAAGAAGGGGCTCTCCTACCACGATGCGAAGATCCGGAAACCGGTCGCAGATTTCCACCACATTTTGATATTCCAGCCCCGGAAAGATGTGAAGGGGCTGCACCACCACCTTGCGGTAGCCCTCGGCGTGAAGGGCCGCCAGGACCTCATGGAGACTGTGGAGTCTTTGGTTAAGACCGCGCTTGGCGTAAATGCGGTTCATCTTCTCCCGAATAACCTCGGAGGTGAAGGCCCAGCGGATCTCGTAATCGGGAAAGGCCTTCCGGATCTCCTTTTCCAAAAAATCAAAGGTCACCTGGGCCTTAGTTGAGGTTCCGAAAGCACAGAGGACCAAAGCCGGTCTCTCCTTCAAGGTCTGGTGTCGCATCTGGGTATAAGAGATCGCCCCTGCCATAGCTGAAACCGCCCCTGATACAAGACAAAGCAAACCTAATCCCAAAATAAATCCCACCCTAAGCATAAGACACCTCCTTTGTTAATTTTTCAAAGGAGGCTTAGCGAGGAGGGACCGCTTTAGCGGCCGGGCCGGAGTCCTCGCCGCGCCCCACCTTTTTCGGCCCCAGGCCGGTCTCCCGGCTTCCGGATCGTCCTACTCGCCGCGCCTTCCCAGGCGACCTACGAGCTACAGCTCGTGGCCCACCCAGTGGCCTGTCGCCACAGGGACCCTTTGGACCCTGCGACCCACCCGGAAACCCTCGGGGCCTTACCCCCTCGAGCGCCCGGGCGAGGAGCCGGTTTCATAAACCGACTCCCAGCGGCTTTCGTCCCCGGTCACGGTTGCGGGCCAGCGCCGGATTCCCACCGGCTTCCCGTTTAACCCCGCTTCTTGCGGGCACCCGGGACCTTAGAGATGTAAGTACCCTCAAGCGCTTTATTTGTCAAATTTTTCAGAACAAGTTTGCCTTGGGAAGCCTTGAATTTGTAGGTAAAATAAAACCATGTCTTCTAAGGCTCGCCCCCTTAAAAGTCTCCTTTGGGTGGCTGGGGGTTGGTTTATCCTTTTATCTTTAATTTCTTATAATCCTCAAGATCCGGGCTGGGGACAAACCGGCGGGGCTCACATCCGAAACTGGACCGGATTGATAGGGGCCTATCTTTCCTCTTTTCTTTTTAATTTCTTAGGTTTAGCGGCCTTTTTGGGGCCCTTGGTGTGCTGGCGGTTGGGATGGCAGACCTATAAAAACCGTCCCTTTGGAAAAGAAGGGATCTTCTGGCTCCTTTTGATCTTAAGCCTGGCCTTGGGCTTGGGGTTTAATTCCCATTCAGGTTCCAGATACCCTCTCCATGGAGGCATCGTCGGTTTTGCAGGACAGGCCCTGAAACCCTATATTGGAGTGCCCGGATTAGTGATCTTGATCGTTCTCGTCCTGGGCTGTAGCCTCTTTCTGGGGCTGGAAGTTTTCTCTTCTTTCCGTTTCCGCAAACCCCCAAGGAAAAGGCCTCGCTCAGAGCCTCCGCCCCCTTCTCGGCCTCCCAACCGCAAATCTCATCATCTTCGTCCGCCTTTGGACCTATTAGAGAGCCCACCCGCTTTCCGGAAAGCCCCGCCCCGGGAGACCCTTCAGGCCCTGGCCCGTTCTTTAGAAGAAAAACTCCGAGAATTTGGGGTAGAAGGAGAGGTCGTTTCTATAAACCCCGGCCCTATTATTACCGTCTATGAGTTCAGGCCCTCTCCAGGGGTAAAGATCAGCCGCATTGCGGCCTTAGCAGACGACCTAGCCCTGGGGCTAGCGGCGGAAAGTGTCCGGATCGTGGCCCCTATTCCGGGAAAAGATGTTGTAGGAATTGAGGTCTCAAACCCCGAACGGCAGACCGTCTATCTTCGAGAGATCATTGAAAGCGAGGCCTATCAGCGCTCTCGGTCCCCTTTGACCATAGTCTTAGGCAAAGACATTTCTGGGCAACCGGTGGTAGCAGATCTCACGCGCATGCCCCATCTTCTTATCGCCGGGGCCACCGGAACTGGAAAGAGCGTGTTTCTACATTCGGTCATCTTGAGCCTCATATATAAGGCCTCTCCGGAAAAGGTGCGACTCCTCTTGATTGATCCCAAACGCATCGAACTCTCCCTTTATGAAGGGCTTCCTTATCTTTTACATCCCGTGGTTTTGGAACCCCGTTTGGCTACGAAGGCCTTGCGTTGGGCCGTGGCGGAGATGGAAAGGCGCTATCAACTCTTAGAAGAGAGCCGGGCCCGGAACCTCGATTCCTACAACCGGGAGGCCTCCGAAAAACTCCCCTATATCGTAATTATCATTGACGAGCTAGCAGATTTAATGGTGGTCTCCTCCAAAGAGGTGGAGACCCTGCTTACGCGTCTGGCTCAAATGGCTAGGGCCTCGGGCATCCACCTGCTCCTGGCCACCCAGCGTCCCTCGGTAGACGTAATCACAGGCATCATTAAGGCCAATTTCCCTGCCCGCATCTCCTTTCAGGTCTCCTCTCGTACGGACTCCCGCACCATCCTAGACACCCAGGGGGCGGAAAAACTCTTGGGAGCGGGGGATATGCTATTTCTTCCCCCGGGGGCCTCTAAGCTAAAACGTATCCATGCCCCTTATGTCTCGGAAAAAGAGGTCCAAGGGGTCATCGAGTTTCTAAAAGCCCAAAGAGCGCCGGAATACCTGGTGGATTTAGAGAGTTTCGTTGAAGAATCCCAGGACTTTTCTTCGGGAGAGGAAGGGACCGAGGACGCGCTTTATCAAGAGGCGGTCAAGATTGCTAAACAACAAGGCCAAATCTCGGTTTCTATGTTACAAAGGAGGTTGCGGATCGGTTACAATCGGGCCGCGCGCCTGGTAGAACGCATGGAGGAGGAAGGTCTTGTGGGTCCGAGTGATGGGGTACGCCCTCGCCCTGTGCTTATGGGTCACAGGTCTTGAAGCCCAGGTCCTTAAAGGCGACCCCCTACCCCCTAATCCCGATTCTGAGAGCAAACCCGTGGCCAAAGGCCCTTCCCTCAAACCTCAAGAGGTATGGCTGCGGGTGGAAGGGTTTTATCAAAAAATCGAGAGTTTTTATCTAGAATTTTCCCAAGAGGTTTACTGGCGTCGAGGCTACGAGGTAGAGGCCTCTGGAGGGAAAATCTGGTTCAAAAAACCTCATTTTTTACGTTGGGAATACCGCTATCCTGAAAAGCTCTTGATCCTTTCAGACGGCCAAAAGGTCTATTTTTATTCCCCCGAAGATCAACAAGTTACCATTTTCTCCCTGAAACGGGCCTTTTCTAAAACCCTTTTGCGGCTCCTGAGCGGCCAAACCCGACTCCAGGAAGAATTTCAACTAATAGACGGGAGGCCGGCTCGGAAAGGATACCTGTTGGAACTGAAACCCCGCTCGGATCAGGATCTGGTCTCCAAGGTTCGGCTCCTAGTAGTCCCAGAGAGCGGAAAAATCCTGGAAATTTGGTATTGGGACACCCTAGGAAATCTTACCCATATCCTATTTGAAAAGTCGGAATTCAATCTTAAAATAGAAAAATCCAAGTTCACTTTCAGGCCCCCGGACGCAGTAGAAATAGTGAAGGAGGAAGATTTATGAAAGACCAATTAGCAAAAGAAATTCGAGCTTTGGCTAAAGATCGAAAAGCTTTGATTTTGGCCCACAACTATCAGCCGCCTGAGATCCAGGAGATCGCGGATCTCGTGGGAGACTCCCTGGAACTCTCCCTTAAGGCCGCAAAGACCGAGGCCCGGGTGCTGGTCTTCTGC